>JBLFXD010000704.1:0-4186 GCA_047611045.1 Planctomycetaceae bacterium
CCGCCCGCGACCACTGGCCTCGCTGCTATTTCTCGATGTGGTCGGGAGCCGGCATCACACCCGGCCGAGTCATCGGCGAGAGCGATCGTCTGGGCGAGGATCCGCTGACTGACCGGATTACACCGAAAATGGTCGGCACGACGATCGCGGAGCTGGCCGGTATTGATGCCCAGGCCCGAGCCGAAATGAACGTCCTGGACGGCGGCACTGTGATCGAGGGTCTGATCTGATGCGACTCAACGTTGTTCCCTGTTTTCTGCTGCTCGCTCTCGCGACTTCCGTTTCCGCGGCTGAGCCAAAGCGCCTCACCCACGACGGGCGGATGAAGTTCAACCCGAGCTTCATCAACCAGAACGAAATCGGTTTCGTCGATTATGAGAAGCCGACACTGACGATTATCAAACGTCTCGATCTGAAAGACGGACGCGTCACGCCACTGCACGAAAACGTCGACAAGCAGGAACTGGAGCCAGCTTTCTGGGGAGATGGCCGGCATTCGGCCTTCCATCGAGCCTCCGGCACACTGCAGACGTCCCTCGTGATCCGGGACGAAAAAGAGAACGAGAATATCGAACTCCCTCCCGGAGCCGGTTTCAGCGGGTACCGCTGCCCGGCGTTTTCTCCGGACGGGACGCTCATTATTTTCTCGTTTGCCGATGAGGGGCAGCAGAACCTCTTCACGGTGAACCGCAAGGACGGCAAGGATCGCAAACAGCTCACGAAGTTGACTCGGATCAACAACTGGCCGGATTTTTCGCCCGACGGAAAACGCATCGTGTTTGGTTCAACACGCGACGGAAACTTCGAGCTGTACTCAATGAAGTCTGACGGCACTGACGTTGTGCGTCTGACGGAAAATCGCTTCCAGGATGTGCGGCCAAAGTTTTCGCCCGACGGAGAACACATCGCCTTCGTCAGCACCCACGACGGCAACCACGAGGTTTACGTGATGAAGTCGGACGGCTCCGAACTGCAGCGAGTGACCCGGCACGAAGAACGCGACGACTACCCCGAGTGGCATCCCGACGGCAAACACCTGGTGATGGTCTGCGAACGAAAAGGCAGCCACGATCTTTATCTGCTGCCCATCACCGATCTCGACAACTGACCGCGACAACTGACCGCGACCGCGACCGGTTGGCTTCCAACGCCGTCAAAGACCGTAAGCTCTCTCCTATCGCCGTGCCCACCCGCTTTAAGCTTCAGCTCGTCACCAGCGAGTCACGTCGTTCGAAATCTGACGGGCCGCTGCGTGTTCGAGATGTCTCAGTATGTCCCGCTTCGAGATATTTGCCGGCGACCCGAAACACAATTTCGGTGCGGTTGCCCAGAGCGTGTCCGCTGCTGGTAAACACCTTGCCGTCGAGATCGTCCTTCGTGATGAAATGCGGCTCGACGTCCAGACCCGCAGCTTGCATATTCTCGACCAGTTCCTGCTTCTCTTTGAATTGGCACGTCGCCCCGTCGACTTCGTGACACTCCCGATCGTCCCGTCCGGATAGTGGATCGAAATGTCGACAACCCGCGGTCCCGGCTTCTGAGGCCACTCTTGAGCGGGGATCGACACCTTGGCATTCCTCGTCGGCAGTTCTGGCCAGTCGTCGTCGGCGGAAGTTTCACTTGACCACAACAACGAGACTGTTCCACAGAACAGAATGGCCAACGGTCCCGCGATCGTGGTTTGACGTTTCATGAACTTCCTTCTGGATGGCAACGAAGTGTGGCGGATGGTCTATCAGCGAGCAGACCAGAAGGCTGGTCGGAAACACTTAGGATCGCGTCCGAAATAATTCCCCGTTTTCTGTGCCACGCGACTGGGTCGCGTCAGCCTGGCATGGGCTGACGACACGGAATGTCGTGCCACGATGGGGAAGTTATTTCGGACACATTCCTTAGACCGGACCACGGAGCATGTCGAAGTGTTGGCGACAAACCCACAGATGCGTGCCGCTGGATTTGTCGAGCGTTCTGATCAGAGTCTTCTTGAAATTCTTGTCCGGGTCAACGCTCTTGAGCAGCATGAAAAGCTGATGCAGATGTTCGCCGTCGGCCATTTGCCGGAACGAATGCTGGCGTTCGTCGTCCCGATCCAGATCCAACGCTTCCGGGTCGGCGACTTTTGAAATTTGATTTGGCAGTTGAGCACAGAACGTCTTCATGGCTTCGATTCGTTTGAGAGCCAGCTTCAGCTCGTCGCTTTCGCCGATCGTGACTCCGGCCAGCACCTTCGATACCGGAGCCAGTACGCCCATCGTTTTCGAAACCAGCCCGGTGATTTTCGTGAATTGATTCAGCCAGTCTTTGGGCTGACGAATCAGGTACTCGCCTTTCGACGGATCGCCGTTCTGGCCGGTCGAACCAATCGGGCAGGTCGGATGCTGATGACCGGCATTTCACACCAGAGAGTCATGCGCCACGCCTCGGTGCCAAGGCGTTTCAACCAGTCAACGTAACTCTCGCCGTCCCAACTGTCGGGCATCATCGTGAACAGTCGTGGGCACGGGTCCTGCGGATTGTCCAAAGCGTTCAGCAGAATCTGGACGAAGCCTGCTACCTCGGCGGCGTAGTAGCGGCGTTTTTCTTCGGCCATGTCAAAATACTGCTGCCGTTCTGCCTGAGCTTCGTCCAGCTTGCGGATGACGACGGCCAGTTTCTCATCCTGCGTCGGCGGAGCGATCCCGTCCAGCAATTCGGCGATGGGCTGATCCTCGATGCACGTGTCGCACGGGTAGCCAGCCCGTTTGCCGCGTGACTTTTGCAGAGCGGTCAAATCGAGCAGTCCTTCGCAGCGGCTGCCGTCTTCATGAACTGTCTGACACGGCACCTTGAAGCGGTACTTGCCGGCCAGGCCTTTCCACTTTTTCAGAACTTCCGTCACCGAACCCTGTAAATTGGCCATGAACGTCTGCGGGTAGAAATGCCGGACGGTCAGAAACAGCCGCCGATCGATCAGCTCGACGAGAGCCTGTCCGAATTCGTCGGATTCCAGAAAGACACCCTGACTCCAGTGAATCGGCTCTTTGATAAACCGATGATTCCGCACGATCAGCCACGGCATCAGTCCGGGAGGATCGTCTTGAATATCGACGACCAGTTGCCGTCGATGCTCGCCAGCCGGTGGATCGTCGTCGTGCTCCCAGGGTAGCCGATCTCCTGGCTTTTCGGTGCTGATCAGTTGAGCGATCAGGCTGGAATCCGGGTCGATTCCGTACGAGACGTCGAATTCGTGCATCAGTTTCAGAAAGTAGGGATACAAGAGCGCGTTGGTGTAGCGTTCCGAATCGTTCCGTGCCGGGTTATCCAAGATTTCTCTCAGCCGGCGGTGATCAAGAATTCCGTTGCTGTCGATCGTGGCTTTGTCGTCAATGAACAGGCCGATCGCTTTGGACAGCCAGTCGGGTTGCCGGACGACGACGCCTCGCAGTGTCGGGTCGTCGCGGAAGTGGATGATCTGCCCCAGGTCGTTCATCAGTGCCGACAGCGTTTCCGTTTCCTGATCCGTCAGCTCGTGAGATTTGCAGACCTTCACAAACTCGTCATGAAACATCAGCGGCCCATCCTGACTCACCACTTCGTCGCGAGCCGCTTTCCACGAAGGAGGCATCGGATCGCCCATTTGCGGCAGACTGGCCGCTTCACGTGCGATGGCCTGTTTGACCTCTTTAATTCCGTAGCCATTTTCACTGTCAATGTTGTAGAAGCCGGCAATGATTCCCGGATGGCGAGTGTTCAGGCCGTACTGATCGACATTGGGAGTGCGGTCGTTGGATTCCGCCTGGCAGTGGGTGGCGACAATCAGCACGCGGATGTTCTGCCCGACGCGGCGGCGAATGTGTTTGAGCCAGTGCTCGACGCGGGAATTCTGAGCTTCCAGTTCGAGTCGTGAATTCCAGACGAGCACGTACAGCGTGCGTTCGCTGTAGAAGAACTGGTGAGTCACCCGGTACTCCGGTTGCCCGCCAAAGTCCCACGCGCGGATGCTGATCTTCGTCCCGTCTGCAATCTTTGGTCTATCAGCCGCGCCGCCCGAATGTCCCGCTTCCGGATGCGGCAGCGGCAACTCGACAATGTCAATCCCGTGTGTCGTCTTCCGATCCAGCTCAAACGGTAGACCCTGCAGCGCCGCCAGCAGCGACGATTTCCCGACTTTGCCATCGCCGACCAGCACCAGCTTCGCTTCATACAG
>JBLFXD010000705.1:0-4185 GCA_047611045.1 Planctomycetaceae bacterium
CTTCTGAGAGACCTCAAGACTCGGGCGACAATGCCGGACGCTTCCACGGCAGAGAAGGCGCAAAGCGAGCCAGGCCGCATGGAAACTCGCTTCTACAGCGCTGAGTCGAGTGAAGATGCAGTCGCGTTGATGACAGCGCTGACAAGCTTTGTGTTCCCGGATACGTGGGAAACGAATGGCGGCGAAGGAGTGATGGTCGAAGTTGGCTCAAGGTTGGTTATTCGCCAGACCTCGGATGTTCACAAAGCCATCGCCGATTTTGTCCGCGAATTGCACGCTGCCAGCGATAACGCGGCGCGGTCGAATCAGAAGCCTGCAGCCCGTTGACTCAGTCTATAGGTTCATGATGACGAGGATGTCTGACATCGTTTCGGCTCGCCAGCGTTGTCTGGAAGACGGCCTGCGGTGACGTTTTCCAGATGGCTCTTCACCAGAATCGGTGTTTGTGGCTACGGAACGACCGCGATGACGGCGACTGCGACGCTGCTCGCCCCGGCCTTCCGGAGAACCTTTGCGACTTCGTTTGAAGTCGTGCCCGTCGTGAGAATGTCATCGACGATGAGGACTCGTTTGCCAGAGAGCTTGTGGTTTCGCCGAACCGAGTAAGCCTGCTTGAGATTCGTTAGACGTTTGCTTCTGGGGAGGCTGGACTGGTCGACCGTTCTTCGTGATTTACGGACGGCTCGATCATCGCATGGAATTCCGAGGTGTTCTGCGAGAACCTCAGCCATCGTCAACGCCTGATGGTGAGGTCGCGTGAATCGGTGCAGCCAGAACTGTGGTATCGGCACGATTACTTCCGGAGCGAACTCTGCAAACTTAGCCTGATGCTTGTGGTAGTGAAAAGAGGCCAATGATGCGGCCAGTGATTCTGCACCTCGGGATTTGCCTCGGATACAGGCTGTCCTTAACGAGTCTTCGTAAACGCCCAGGCGAATCACCTGATCGAAGCGAAAGTTGCGGCGGCTGCATTCTGGACAACCTTGCGTCGTGTCGACGTATGGTCCGACCGGAGATCCGCACTTCAGACAGGCTGATCGTTCGTCGCTGGTGAAGTTCTTGCGACACTTCCCGCACAGGTTGATTCGGTCGACCGTCGCTTCAAAGTCGTTCTGCAGATCTCGCGTACAGAACGCGCAGGCGGGCGGCAGTACAAAGTCAACCAGCGAGGATGCGGCTCGTCGAACCAGTTCCGGAATTCTCGATCGGATGTCAGAGTTATGGTCAGTCGTCTGTTGCATCAGTGGCCCGCTTCAGGACTGAATCGATTGGTCAGGACGAGATCGACTGATCTTCGGAGAGAGTTTCGACACACTCAGTGACAATGTCTTCAACACGGACACCGTCTGCCTGTCCGTCATAATTGAGTAAGAGGCGGTGCTGCAGAACTTCGGCAGCGAAGTAGCGGATATCTTCGAAGGCGACGTGTGCTCGACCGGCCGTCAGTGCTCGGACTCGAGCCGCTTTGATCAATGCCTGAGCGGCCCGAGGGCTGGCTCCCCAGCGAATGAACCGTCGAACTCGTTCTGTCGCGACTTCGGATTCCGGGTGCGTCGAGAGAACCAGACGGACGGCGTAATCGCGAATTGCCTCCGCGACGACGACCTTGTCGAGATACTCGCGAAGTTGGAGCAGCGCTGCTGCGTCGATCACGCGGGAGAGTTCGTGCTGTTGCCGCAGAACCGTTCGTTCAACGACCTGGTTGAGCTCGCTGCGGTCGGGGTAGGGCACGACGATTTTGAAGAGGAAACGGTCGAGCTGAGCTTCCGGCAACGGAAACGTGCCTTCCTGTTCGATCGGGTTTTGCGTCGCCAGTACGAAGAACGGCTGCTTCAATGTTTGAACGGTGCCGGCGACAGTGACCGTGCCTTCCTGCATTGTCTCCAGAAGTGCCGATTGTGTTTTGGGTGTCGCTCGGTTGATTTCGTCGGCCAGGAGAAGCTGAGTGAAGATCGGGCCTTCACGGAACTCGACTTTGTAGCGTCCAAGGTCATCGGTCGACATCACGTTCGTGCCGAGAATATCCGCCGGCATGAGATCGGGCGTGAATTGGATCCGGCGAAACTCGAGGTCAAGCACTTGTGAGATGGCCTTGGCGAGTTCCGTTTTTCCCAGTCCCGGAACGCCCTCCAACAGGACGTTCCCGCCGCAGATCAATGCGGTCAGAGTTGCCTCGACAACGTGTTCCTGTCCGACGATCGCTTCGGCAACGGATTCACGCAGCGTGGTAAACGTGTCGCGAAAGGTCTTCGTCTCAGTCAGGTGATCTTCGTGGCTCGTCATTCAGGAGTTTCCGTCGGGCTTGGCGTCGGTTTTGGATTCAGCGTCATCTTCCTGTTGTTGCCGTTTGATGGCCAGCAACTTTGAAAGAGTGGTTCTGTCGCCTTCTGCGGTGTCGTTGTCTTGTGGTGACTTCTTGGGCTTCTTGCTTTGCGCGGGTTGCACCCCAGCATGAGGCGATGTTGGCAGCGTGCCTTGAGGAATCGGTGATTCAGAACGCGACGATTCAATCTGGGCATCGGTTTCCTGCTTTGTGACCAGCAGTGAGCCCAGCGTTGTCGTTTCGGTCTCGCTCTTGTCGCGTCGAAACAGTAGGTCTCGGATTAACGACCAGTCGAGATGGACTCGTCGCACGGCGACATCGATGGGCAACAGAATCGCGAGTGAGATCAGCAGCCAGTCAAAGATGGGACGACTCGATGACTTGGGAAGTCGATCGCCAAAGACGTCATCCGCCGGGCTGTCGGGGCTGAGAAGTTGTCCGCCGGTACGTTCGTGAATCTGCTTCAGCATGATCGGGTTGGAGCGAAACCTCAGGTACTCGGCCGAGTAAGAGACGATGAATCCGCCGGTTGCCGTTTCTGTTCGCCCGCCGTCGCTGCCCTGAGCGATCACCTGATACTTTCCCTGAACTGGCAGAGGAAGTCTGGCTTCGTAGCGCCGCGGGCTCACCTGTTGCAGGCGGAGCGTTGCCGAGAAGTCGTCGGGTCCATTCACGATCGCGGAGAGTTCGGAAAACCCGCCGCCCGCCTGCTGTGCATCGTTACCAAAATCTTCCGCGACGATCACCGCTTCGCCGCTCGAAATGTGCGTCCACAATCTAAGTTGTGCCGGTTTCCTGACACGCGACAAACTGGTCATCAGCTGAGAAACGACCGAATCGAACTTCTCCCACTGCAGCCATTCACGTCCCCACCGTGTTGTGAGATCAGAGGTGAACGCGGCCGTCGAGCCCAGTCCGTGCTTCCATCTGGCAAGAATCGGAGCCGGCGGCGCCGTTGACGTCGTCGCGGAGTCGGGCTCAAGGTTCGGCGCCAGTAGAACCGGTTCCGCGCGAGGCTTCAACGTCGTGAGAATGTAGCCGTGAAGTGGCGGCGACTTTTCCAGGCTGGTCAGCAACGATGACGGAGTGCCGGGCAGCGGCGAGATCGTTTCTTCCTGAATCATCGATCGCTTCAGCGTGCGGGCCTCTTTCACAAAGATGGATGGAAGTTCGGCAGGATTGTCCGGCGTGTAAGCGGTGCCTCCGGTTGTGTCCGCGATTCGTTTCATCGATTTCGTGTCGGACTCTCCGTGTGGGGAAACCGTGACCGTCGACACGGTGATCTTTGCCTGTTGAACTGCCGCCAGAAGTTGGTCAGTGGGGGCGGAAGGGTCGCCGTCAGAAATGATCAGCATCCGTTTGACGGTGGCGTCGCTTTGGTTCAGGCCAGCCAGCGCCATCTGCATGGTCGTGGCAAAGGTGGGCATGTCGCCGATTCGTGCGCGATTGACGAGCGTCACTAAACGAGGAAAGCTGGCCGCTGGCGTCAGGCGAAACAGCCACTGTTCGGCGTCGTTCTCCTGGTCAAAGACGAGCACTCCGACTTCGTCGTGGCTGGAGAGGACCCGGATGGCCTGGTTCGTGATCCGTTTTCCCCACGTATTGCCGTCGGCGAATTCGCACGTGTGCAGGACGATGACCAACGCTCCCTTCTGCAGAAGGTCCCGCTGTTCGATGTCCATCGAAACGGGCAGAACCTCTTCGACCGGAGTTCGGTGATAGCCACCCGGCCCGAAACTGTCCGGCCCGCCGACCATCAGAAAGCCGATCCCGACATCGCGTACGGCGTTTTGCAACGCTCGCAGTTGAGCAGGCACGAACGCGTTCACGGGAACGTTCACAAAGACAACGCTGTCTTAAGG
>JBLFXD010000706.1:0-4180 GCA_047611045.1 Planctomycetaceae bacterium
CTTGCGACCCGTAAAGATCGCGCCTGGCTCTCCGTCACATTGTCGCAAGTAAAGTCCGCCAATCCAGAGATTACTCTCAGGGCCAGGGATCAGTTCCTGAATCATCAACTCCTGAATGTCGTCTGCAAACTTCCTGACGATCTGCTCAAATTCATCAGGCGTCGCAGCGGTCAGAAGCTTTCGACCCTTCAGACGCTCTCGCCAGAGATGACCATGAATCGGCTTGATGATGACCGGAAAATCAAACTCGCTTTTCACCGTCAATGCTTCATCAAGTGTTTCCGGAAACACGGTTCGCGGTGAAACGACACCGTGCTTGACGCACAGCTCGTAAAACGACTTTTTGTCGGTCACCACGTCGGCGATGCCGGAGCGTGTCGAATCCGCAACGTGGAAGTGCTGTGCAAGTTTCTCGCGGTGTTGTGCCACCGTCAGAACCATTTGATCGGTCGTCTGAAACAGGACCGGCTTCATTGATTGCCGACGACCGAGGTCGAGCAGTTTCCCAATCAAATCGGCTTCTGACTCTGCGACAATCCCCGGTTCATTCTTACTGGCAAATCTGCTGACAAATCCAGGCCGAAACGATTCGTAGTCAGCAAACACAACCGAAACGCCACGACGTCCAAGATCTCGACCAACTCCAAGCCCGGTAGCCGACGCCCCACAGATCACCGCCAGCGGTGATTCATGGTCGGAGTGAGACGTTGAAGCAGAGGACATGACGCGAGCACTTTCGAGAGCGAACTTGTATTTGATGCGATACGGTCGCCACTCAGCTACTGCCCTGGCTGCAACTGCCAGCCCGGCGGTGTAGCAGATGGACGTTCGCCTCGGCCATAGTCCAGCTCAGATGCCGGATCCTGCGATCCGCGGCGATTCTCAGACGAGTAACTCCGCGAGAGTCCGATCGCAGCGATCACGATGTAGACATTCGCCACCTGCAAACGCCACCGCATCAACGGTCCGGCATTTGTCGTCACACTTGAATATGCAAACGTAATGGCAACTGCAACGAATAAGACCGCGATGAATTCGAAACGGTGATACCGCATGATCCGCCGAAAACCGCAGTACAACTTCGGAACCATATACAGGACGATCAACACCTCCGGCACAGCCATCCATTGCCGAATACTGTCCATTTCGGTCGGATTGACACTGACAAAGAAAAAGTAGAGCCCAATCGCTACGCCCTGCGCGGTATCAATTATTGACTTACCAAGTTCTGGAACTTCGTCATCGCCGTACAACGCTCCACTGCCACGATTCATCTTCTGGCGTGTCGAATTCCAGTAGTCCATATCCATTACCTGGCCCGCCTTACCAGTTGAAGACAATTTTTCCATCCCCGCCGGCCCAGCGACCCCTAACGCAATGACACCCAATACAGCTGCTCTGCCCAGAAACTGCGACTTCCTTTGTGACCGCGCTAGAAGCATTGCGGCCAACAGGCCAGCCGGAACAAGAAAAACGAGGACCGTAGCAACGTACGTACGATAACCCGCCGTTAATAGAATCCCGAGTGGCAGCGCAAGTACATGTGTCCGTTTACCTCCAGCAGTAAGCGCAGTCATCCCAAGAAACACTAGCGTCATAGCGAGCGTGCTGTGTGCATCTCGGACGGGCAGGCAGGAGTAGTAAAACTGCGTCGGAAAAAAACACGCCCATAATCCACACCGATAGGCGGTATCGGCATCTGTGACGTACCTCGCCATACGCCACGTTGCCAGAATCGCGAGGCAACCAGCGATTGCGTTGATCAGCCGCACAACCAGCATCGAATCGTCTGTGAAGTAATACGTCAGGCCGACGAAGTGCTCATACAAATGGTCCAGCACGCCAGTCACTCGATCGGGCCAGCTCGTGCCGCCATTGGTTCGATAGTGTTCTGCAATCTGCTTACCAACTGAATCGTAAAGAAACGCGTCTTTGGTCAACTTTAACGTGCGTTCCAAGCCCGTCGCCTGCAGCATCAGAACCAACCCGAAGCGCAGCCCCAGACCGATCCAGAATATTCGCATGATCCTGGCGAATTCAATCGGCGACACTTTGGTCGATCCAAGTGAAAGCATTCCGTTTTTCTGCACTGACGTCTCCAGCTCCAACAATCACGCGACAGTGTACTTTTCGATCCGAGCCAACGATTTACTAACTCGACAGTTGCCGGTGAATGTCCAACAGACGCTGACAATACACCGCCGGCGAGTGTCCACTAAGAGCAACCACTTGAGCCGCACTGCCGAGTTCTTGCCTGAGGCCAATCTCACGTGAAACTCGTGCGAGTCCATCACTTAACGCGTTTGAATCTCCAGCCGCGACAACGATTCCGGTCTCGCCGTCTGTCACGATCTCGGGGATGCCGCCCTCGTTGCTGACAACTGAAGGAAGACCTGTCGCCATTGCTTCAAGCAAAGCGATGCCCAAGCCTTCATCGACTGACGGAAACACAAACACGTCCATTGCGGCGAGAACTTCACCAACGTCGGATCGGCTCCCGGCCCAGACGATTCCGGGAACATCCTTCGCCTCGTCGTGCAATTGTTCCCGGATTGGACCGTCACCGACAATCACGAGTTTCGCTCGAATGTCCGGGTGTTGGTCACAAAGCTGTCGCCATGCCCGAATCAAGACACTGTGCCCCTTCTCCGGCCGCAGCGTTCCGACAGTTCCCACAAGAATTTCGTCGTCAGCAACATTCAGGCTGGCTCTAACGATCGATCTTGTGCCAGAGCGGCCGCCGATTTCGGACAGGTCGATGCAATTATGCAGAACGTGAAAGCGGTCATCAGGCACGAGCATCGACGACTGCGCGACTCGCCTGACACTGTCCGAGCAGCAGACGACTCCGTCCGCCCTGCTACACACGTACCGATCAAGCAGTCGGTGGTGCCAGCGTTTCCAACGATTATGACCGTGCTCTTCGAGAATTACGGGGCCAACGCCAGCGAGCTTTGACGCCATTGTCGTATGGAGATTCGTGAGAAACTGGCCACCGTGGACAACCGACGGTTGCGTTCTTTTCAACCAGGCTGCAAGTCGCAGAGTTGTCTTCAGGCTGTAAAGCTTCCCCGACACGTTCAGCACATCCACGGGAATTCCCAGATCTCGTACTGCCGGAACAAGATCACCATCGCCTTTAAACAGGCAGACTCGGCACGGGACGTTTTGTTCGGCCAGTTCTTTGAGAACCGTGTATCTCAACCTTTCAGCGCCGCCACGCCCCAGGGCGCTATGCACAAAAGCTATTTCACCGCTCATGCCGCTGCCCTTTGTAATGTTTGAGACTCACCGGCCATCTCACCGTATATGCGAAGATATTCGCTCGCACCTTCGGCGACTCCGAAGTGCTGTTCCGCTACTCGACGACAGCGAGCTTTCAAGTCGGGATCCTTCAGCAGCATCCCCAACTCCTGAGCGACGGCCAGCCAGGAAGACTCGTCGTCGTGCCGCAGGACTACCCCGACACGATTGCCTTCAAGGATGTCGGTAACGTCTCCAACGCCGTCCGTCGCGATGACCGGAAGTCCGCAGGCCAGGTACTCGCCCAGCTTCGTCGGGCACGAAGCGACTTTTGCTTCAGTTGGTTTCACGAAGCACAAGCCAACGTCAGCTCGGGCCAGCTCGCCTGGGACGGCATCAGGCGGAACTTTTGCGACGCTCAAACACAAAGATGACAGTCCGGCGGCCTCCGCAGCGCTGATTACTTGTTTGCGGTTACTGCCGGTCAGAATCCGAAACGAAGCATCCTGCCAGTTCGTTTTCAACAGCAAACCAAACCGGAACATCTCATCCGCCAGGTAGCCAGCTCCGAGGGTTCCAGCAGAGACGACGTTCAGCACATCGCCATTTCGAAGCGACTCAGACGAATGTTGGCTATCCAGATGCGAGACCTGCGGTTGAAACCGCTGAAGGTCAACGCAGGTTGGAATCACATCGATGGGAACATCCACGCCTGCATTCAACAGATGGCGTTTCCCCGCGTGAGTCAGGGAAACAATGTGATCCGCATCGCGAAACAGCTTCTGCTCCAATCCGTGAGCCACGTTGAACATGTACGGATTTCGAATCGTCCCTTTGTCTCGTTTTTCGAGTGACCAGAGGCCTCGCATGTCGTAAAGAAAATTGACGTCGCTGCTCTTGAGTTTTCTGCCGAGTGTTCCGGCGAGAAAACTACGGC
>JBLFXD010000707.1:0-4168 GCA_047611045.1 Planctomycetaceae bacterium
ACGACGACGCCGGGGCTGCGAGTTTTGTCGGCGATACTCCAGCCGCACTGGTAGAGCAGGGCACGGCGATGTTCGATGAACAGCTGCACGATGCCGATTGTGTTGCCGGCTGAGCGAACCCGGACAAAGGCCATGCGACCTTGCGGCACAAGTTTGCTCAGCAGTTCTTCATGAAAGGCCGTAAACCGTTTGCTGCTGTACGAGCCGGGTTTGCCGACGGAAGTCCAGCGAGTCTGGTGAAGTTCGACCATCTCGTTGAAGGCGTCGACGGCTTCGTTCAACGTGGATGCCCACTCGACGGACAGGTCGTCCCACGCTTCCAGACTGCGTTTCACTTTTCGTCGTGTCGCACTCTTGAACTGGGCCAGGATGTTGGTCTTTTCGGCTTTCGCTTTTGCGAAGTCGAAGCCGTAGGCCGGCTCGATGCGAAGCTTGAGGTTAGACTCGTGCTGATGGAACGCGGCCAGTTTCGCTGTGGCAATGCCGTCGACATTCCATTGGTCGAAGCCGGATCGGCTTTCCAGGTGCTCGACGATCAACTTTGTGAAAGCGCCCTCGAAGTCGGGGGCGACGAGGAGTCGGTTGTATTCGACACAGACTGATTCCGAGTCCGGTTCTCCCGCCGGGCCGACGTGCAGCGTGCGGATGCCGATCGGTCCTTCCTTGTGACCGACGCCTTCGCAGATCAGGCAGATGCCTTGCAGCGTGGATGTTTCAGAATCCCGCGCGAGCAGAAACGTGTGCGGAACAAGATCGCCGTACGCGTTCAGCCATGCTTCGGTCCAGTCGGCCGAGCAGGGCAGGCCGAGGTGCCCGATGCGCTGTTCCAGCTCCGTCCAGAGTTGCAGAGCCTCGGCGCGGTCAGACGACGGACGCATCCCCAGCGACAGGTTCTGGGGCGCCGGTGCGGCCTTGCGAGTTTCGATTTGTGGCTGAGTCGTGACAGTCATGAGTAGTCCGCAGTTGTTTGAGTTTCTGATGAAAATCCAGACGGGAGCTGATACGTGGATTACGCGGGGAGCCACTTCTTCGTCGCGAAGTGACTGGCCAGCCAGGACGCTCCAAGGACGACTCCGCCGCCGGCAGCGACAAGCAGAACAGGGACCCAGGATGGCGAGATGACGAAGGTCAACGCGACGGCGAATGAGTAACCCCACAACGCGGCCAGAGGCAGCACTTGCGGAATGACGACTCCCTGGAAGAAGTGTGCCTTGCGGAAATGGAGCAGCGACAGGGCGTAGGGCAGCATGACGCACAGCTCGACCAGGACGATCGGGATTGCCGTTCCCAGGGCCACGCCAACGATTCCGAACGGCTTGATCAGGATCAAAGTTAGGACGAGATTCAGGATGGCTTCGACGAAGTAGAACAACGCCGGAACTTTGACATGCCCCATGCCGAACAGAACGCCTCGCAGGACGTGGATCGGTGTGGCGACGACCTGAGCGCCCAGCAGGATCAGCAGAATCAGGTGACTTTGCTCATAGGATCGGTCGAGCCATGTTTCCAGAACGATGCCGCCGAAGAACCACGCTCCGATGAAGAAACCGGCCGTCAGCAGGAACGAGATTCCCAGGCCCTTCTGAACGAGGACTCGGAGGTCTTTGCCGTTTCCGTTGGCTCCGAGTTCGGCGCCGCGAGGCATGACGATGCCGCCGATCAGCTGCAGCGGTTGCACGATGACCGTCATCAGTCGGTGCGCGACGAAGTACGGGATGATGTACCGCGTGCCGAGCATGATGCCGATGACGATGGAGTCAGTCGCGTCGATCAGACGGCTGGCGAGGTTCTCAAGCAGGGCGTAAATGCTGAAGCCGAAGCACTCTTTGAAGGTTTCGCGGTTGAGATATCGTCGACCGATTCTCAGGCCGGGCAACTGTCGAAAGACGACGGTCAGGTAACCGACGTTCTCGACGATCGTTGTCAGCAGGAAGATCGTTGCGAGCGTGACCAGCGCGTACTCACGCTGCAGAAAAAAGACGGTCATCCCCAGACGTGCGATGCCTGAGATCGTTCGAAAGCCTCGTTCGAGGTCGATTCTCTGCAGGCCGATGATCACTCCGCCAAAGACACTGCCGAGCATGCTGACCGTGACATTCGCTCCGAGCAGGACAATGACCCATCGGACTTCCGTGATTGAAGTTGTACCCCAGTCGTAAAGCCAGGGAGCCAGCCATGCAAGAACGGCAGCCAGGCAGAGAAGCACAACACTCATGCCGAGATAGACCGCGCCGATGACCGACACGACCTGATTGATTTTCGTCGTTTCGTCGTTTGCGTGGTGGTGAGCGACGAAGCGTGTGACGGTTTCTCCAAAGCCGAGGTTCAGCAATCCGGAGTAACCCGCGAACGAGCAGATGAACAACCACAATCCGTACTGCGCATCGCCGACCGTGTTCAGCACGTACGGCATCAGGAACAGCCCGATGAGGATGGCGACCACGTGGTCGCCCCAGCAGGCAAGCAGATTGATTTTGAGTTTGTATTTCATGAGTCGGTCAGACTGGCTGAGACCACATTCGAAAGTGAGTTACGTGACGATCCGCACGAAAATATTGCAGGCAATAAACATGCACGCGCTGGCTCCGAGGAGCTTCGTGATGTGAGGTTTGTCCCACACGAGGACCGGGCGGCGAGGGTGCAGATTCCAGCCGGCTAGATTCAGGAACGCTGCCGCCAAAGCGAGAATCAGGAGCGTCGACACCGTGTAGCATCGCGAAAGGGACAGAAGTCCGACGGCGTAACCGGCTCCAATCGCGGCCATATAAGGCAGGAAGCGTGCCTGTTTCGGATTCAGGATCTGCCAGTCCGGAGTGTTCAGTCGGAACAGGGCGAGGGCGCTGAAGAAGAACATGCCGAAGAAGAACGTTCCGCCGAACAGACCGAGTTCGACGAAAGCGTGGATGTATGAGTTGTGAGCGACCAGGCCGGCGATGTCTTCGTAGCTGCCCTGTCCGGTGCCGAAGAACAGGTCTTTGGATCGGAGGGCGGCCAGGCCGTCTCGCCAGAGCAGGAGGCGGTCGTGTCCGGTTCCTTCGGAGAGATCGATGTTGGCCTGTCGTCCGGCAACGATCGGCAGAGCAAGTAACCCCAGGCCACCGAGTCCGATGGCGACTTTCTTGCCGTAGCGGAACATCAGCATGATGCCGATCGCGGCGCACGCCGCGAGCATCCCTCCGCGAGAACGCGTGCAGGCCAGACCGGTGACAAGGACGACGATCGGAACCGCCCAGGCGAAACGAGTGGCTGCTCGCGTCCTGTCTGTCAGAAACGAGAAGCAGATCACCGCCGTGGCGACGATGAGCAGCGAGATGTCGTTCGGGTCGGAGAAGATGCCCGTTCCGTTCATGCGAGCGATTCGGAGGTTGTGTCCGTCAGCTCGTTGTCCGTAGTTTTCTTCGGCATGCTTGATGAATGGAAAGTCGACGACGCCCAGGTAGTCGATCACGCAGAGGAAGACGACGAAGCTGGCACACACCGCGACAACTTGCGCGAGTCTTTCGAAACGGCTCCAGCGATCGACGACGACCACCAGCAGTACGAACAGCATCGCCCCTTTGGTGAATTCGATCGTGCTTTCGATCGTCCCGCCGAGATAAGCGTGCGTCAGGTGTGAAATCGGAATGGCGATGAAGACTCCGACCAGGCACAATGCGACGGGCTGGCGTTTGAGTGACTCGATCTTGAAATGCTGGAGCACTCCCTGATGAGCCAATGCCAGCGTGCTGAGAATCAGAACTTCATAGAAAGGGATCGGTGCGAGGGCCGTGACCATTTCGCCGGGGCGCAGAATCATCGTCGCCGTTGTTAAGCAGAACAGCGTGAAGGCAAGGCCTGACATCGGCGAGTTGCCCATCGATGACCCTCGGAGAACCTGCAAAAACTCCCAAACGGGAATCGGACCGCGAAACGGAGTGCCGCGCGCACTCTGATCCACACTGCATTGACTATAGGTCGAGGTCTGTGAGGGACCGGCAGAAACTGCAGTCGATTTGGGTAGTCGCGACGCTTTCGCCGGACTGACCGCGAGAGGGCGGCGTCACTAGTTCGGAGTAATCGATACAGCCGGCAGTTTGGGAAGGCAGAAGGGCGGCGTTGACCGGTTTCGGCACGCTCGGATAACGTCCAGCCCGCAGTAGGGTGTGACAAGCGGGCTGAATTTTGATTG
>JBLFXD010000708.1:0-4165 GCA_047611045.1 Planctomycetaceae bacterium
ACCGACCGGGTTCGTTTCTGAGCATCCATGCTCGTCCTCCCTTCGTAGAACAAAGGAAGGCTCGCAGAAAGTGGTCAACAGACGAACCCGGTTTTTCCTGCGCACATAGAAAACGGTAGAGTCAGGAGAGTTGATATCCCGTACGCGTAATTTCGTGCTTCCCGTTAACTTCAGCTCCGCGGACAAGTCGACCCTACTTTTTCTGTGGCACGTCAGTGGCCACGGAACTGTATCAACACAATCATAGACCCTTCGATCCCGAGATCGACCAACATGCAGTCGTTTGACCCAAAGCCGAAGAAGGCGCCCTGGCTTCTGAGCTTGTGACTGAAGGTGCGTAGCTTCTGCGGCCTCCGCCAGCGATGATCCCAGTCTATGAAGCTGTGGCCCGGATACGCCTTGCAATTCGATGGTGCGTTCAAGATGAAATCGATGACCAATCTGACACGGTTGTTCCCAGGACTGCTGTGCCTTTTTTTGGCAGGCGTGCCGCAGGCGATTCACGCGGCTGAACCTTCTGCCGAGGCGGTCGAGTTCTTCGAGAAGAAAATCCGGCCGATTCTGGTGACGCACTGTGCCGAATGTCACAGCAGCGACAGCAAGAAGCGACAGGGAGGGCTGCTGCTGGACTCGCGTGATGGCTGGATGCGAGGCGGAGATACCGGGCCAGCGGTCATCCCCGGAGATCCGGAAAAGAGCCTGCTCATTCTGGCTGTGCGGCAAACTGATCCAGATTTGAGGATGCCGCCAAAGCAGAAGCTGAGTGATGTACAGATCGCGGACCTGGTGGCCTGGGTGAAGAACGGAGCCGTCGACCCGCGTCGGGCTGACAACGTGGCTGAACCAGGAGCACGCCCCGCCTACGGAATGAGTCTCGAAGAAGGACGCCGCTTCTGGTCGTTTCAACCGGTGCAGGACCGTGCGATTCCGAAAGTGAAGAACACCGCTTGGCCGCAGAGTTCCGTCGATAACTTCGTCCTGGCCCGGATGGAAGAGGCTGGTGTCAGTCCGGTGCCCGCGGCCGACGCGCGAACGTTGCTGCGGCGAGTCTCGTTCGATTTGACAGGTCTGCCACCAACACCCGCGGAAATGCATGCCTTCCTCGCGGATCGATCACCCGGGGCCTTCGAAACAGTCGTGGATCGACTGCTCGATTCGCCCCGCTATGGCGAACGCTGGGGACGTCACTGGCTCGATGTCGTGCGGTACGCCGACACGTGCGGCAACGCGTCGGATTATCCGGTGCCTCAAGCTCACCGGTATCGCGACTGGGTCATTCGCGCGTTCAATCGAGATCTGCCGTATGACCAGTTCCTGCGTGAGCAGATCGCCGGTGACTTACTGCCCGGCGGTACGCAGGCCGAACGGTTCGAACGCATCACCGCGACAGGTTACCTGGCCATCGCACGGCGTTTCGGCGGCAGCCGGCTGGGCGAACATCATCTCACGCTTGAAGACACGATCGACAATCTGGGGCGGGCGTTTCTGGGAGCGAGTATCGCGTGTGCCCGCTGTCACGATCACAAGTTCGACCCGTTCACGATGAGCGACTACTACGGCCTTTACGGAATCTTTGAGAGCACGCGTTACCCCTTCCCCGGAGCCGAGGCGGACAAGAAGCAGGCGGACTTCGTGCCGTTGATGACGCCTGCCGAAATCGATGCGTTCCTCGCACCGCATCGCGCGAAACTCGCGGCACTCGATGCCCAGATCAAGACCCTGGAAGCTGCAGACGCCGCCGCGAAGAAGCTGGCGGACGGCCCGGAGAAAACGTCCGCAGTCGACGCTGCCGGCAAGGCCTTGGCCGAAGCTCGCAAGAAGCGAACGACCGTCGTTGCGGAAACTCCCGTCGTCGCGAATGCCTACGCTGTTGCGGATGGAACGCCAGCCAATACGAAGATGCACTTGCGAGGTGATCCCAAACGACTCGGCGATGAAGTGCCACGTCATTTTCCAGCGATCCTCGGCGGCAATGAGTTGCCACAGGACGCAACCGCGAGCGGGCGACTGCAGCTGGCCGACTGGATCACCGATCCGAAGAATCCGCTCACCGCGCGCATGATGGTGAATCGCATCTGGCAGTTCCACTTCGGTAAAGGGATCGTGGCCACACCGAACGATTTCGGCGCACGTGGTGTGGCTCCGACCCATCCCGAACTACTCGACTTCCTCGCCGTTCGCTTCGTCGAAAGCGGCTGGTCGCTGAAGGCGATGCACAAGTTGATTCTTTTGTCTCAGACGTGGCAGCTCTCCAGTGGTGACTCGACATCGGCCCCAGTTGTCGCCACCGTTTTGGCAAAGAATGCCCAGATCGACCCGCACAACCACTTGCTCTGGAAGTTCAACCGGTACCGTCTGGATGCCGAGTCGATTCGCGACACGTTGCTAATTGTGGGCGGCGACCTGGACGAGTCGCCGGCGGGGACGCATCCGTTTCCACCGCAACGCACCTGGGGCTGGACCCAGCACAACCCGTTTGTCGCCGTCTATGAAACGAGGCGCCGCAGCATCTATCTGATGCAGCAGCGTCTGAAGAAGCACCCGTATCTGACGCTGTTCGGCGGAGCCGACCCGAGTTCCAGTACCGGCGTGCGACTGCCAGGCACGACACCGCTTCAGGCGTTGTTTGTTATGAACGACCCCCTCGTGCACGCGGAGTCTGCAAAATTCGCAGCGCGCGTGCTGGCGACCACTGCTGATGAGCAGGCACGCATTGATGCCGCGTACCAGATCGCTTGGAACCGTTCACCAACTCCGGACGAGCAGCAGGAATCAGCGGACTTCCTGAAGCAATACCAAGCGAGACTTACAGAATTGAAGACGCCCTCCGATCAGGCGGAACTCAAGGCATGGTCCGCACTGGCCCGTGCTCTTATGAGTAGTAACGAATTTATCTATGTGGATTGAGGACTTGTCGCAAACGAGCGTGGGCACCGATGGATTCGAGAATGAATGAAGACACTGTTTCTGTAGACCTCACCCGTTCCGAGGCCATCGTCTTGATTGAATTCCTCATGCGTTTCCGTGAGCAGGCCCGGCTTGTCGTGGAACACGAAGCCGAGTCGCAATTGCTCTACGACGTTTGCGCGGTCCCCGAGAACAAGTTGCCGGAGTTGTTCGATCCAAACTGGCAGATGCTGGTGGAGCAGTCACGAATCGCCGTACTGGCGGACCCAAGTGAGTATCAGAGGCCAAAGTCAAAGGATGGTTCCGATGAAGCTTGATCAATGCTCTGCGACCCGCCGATCCGTGGTTCAGTCGCTTGTTGGCGGATCGCTGCTGTTGCCGGGGATCGTTTCCGAATTGTTCGCCGCAGAAGACCAGTCTCGCGATGTGGATCCGCTCGCCCCGAAGGCATCGCACTTTCCGCCCCGTGCCAGTCGTGTGATCTTCATGAACATGAGCGGCGGCGCATCGCATGTCGACTCGTTCGATTACAAGCCAAAACTCTTCGACGACCACAACAAGTCGTACCACGTCCCCGCGAAGATGCTCGAGGCGTTCGCGCCAAACAACCGGGTCGTCGAGAAATACTTCAAACGTCCCCAATGGGAATTCAAACAGCGGGGCGAGTCCGGTCTGTGGATCAGCGACCTGTTCCCACACGTCGCCGAGTGTGCCGATGACCTGTGCCTGATCCGCTCGATGCGCAACAACCACGCCGACCATTTCCAGGCGACACTGGGCATTCACACGGGCTCTGTGACCTTTGCAAGACCGAGCATTGGTTCGTGGGTCAGTCACGGCCTGGGGACTGTCAATCAGAACCTGCCGTCATTCATCGTGCTGGCTCCGCGAACGCCCTATGCGGGCGGACAAGTTTGGGCTTCTGACTTTTTGCCAGGTTGTCATCAAGGCACGCCCGTCGCGCCAGGTGCCGAGCCGATTGCCAACATTCGACGACGCCAGCAGGCCGCCGATCTGCAGGAACTCGAACTCGGTCTGGCTCAAGCCTTCAACCGCCGGCATCTGGCGAACCGCGCCGGTGACGCGAGTCTCACGGCACGTATCAAGTCCTTCGAGACGGCGTTCGGTATGCAGTCTGCCGCTCCGGAGGCGTTTGATCTGACAAAGGAAACCGACGCGACACTTCAGCTCTATGGACTTCCCCGCGGCAGCACGAAGGGCTTTGCCTGGCAGTGCCTGATGGCTCGACGTCTGACTG
>JBLFXD010000709.1:0-4161 GCA_047611045.1 Planctomycetaceae bacterium
ACAAAGTTTGAAGAGAATCAGGGGGTTGAGTTCACATCGATGCCGCTGGACTTGTCTAACCTGTCGGTGGTGGCGTTTGTCCAGGAAGTCGAAAGTCGAAAAGTGCTGCGTTCGGCGATCGCTCCCGTGACTGGAGCGGCTGCCGGAAACTGATCCCGCAGCCGCCGGAACGAGTCCGAATCTGAATGCTGAATTGAACTTTGGAAAATTACTCCTGAGTTGACTATCGGTCCGGCAATGCTGCCGGATGGGGAAGGGAAGCCCGATGCCTGCTGATCCCGTTTTTGTGGGTGATCTCCAATGTGGAACCGGTCATCCGTTGCTGTTCATTGCCGGCCCGTGCGTGATCGAGGGTGAAGAATTCATCCTCGACATCGCAAAGCGTCTCGCAGAACAAGCTGCGGATCTGGGAATTCAGTTGATCTTTAAGTCGAGTTTCGACAAGGCCAATCGGACAAGCATTCACAGCTTTCGAGGACCAGGCCTGGATCGTGGTCTGGACATTCTCGCTAAGGTCAAGGAACAAACAGGACTTCAGGTCACCACGGATATTCACGAGCCGTCGCAGGCAGCCGCAGCGGCAAAGGTTTGTCGGATCCTTCAGATCCCGGCGTTTCTGGCTCGGCAGACGGATCTGCTCCAGGCCGTTTCGGAAGAGACCGCTAAGAATGGCGGAATCGTCAACGTCAAGAAGCCGCAGTTCATCGCGCCTGAAGACACCATCCACATCGTGCGAAAGTGTGAAGAGTCAGGAAACTCCAACGTTCTGCTGACCGAACGAGGCACGACTTTCGGATACGGTCGTCTGGTCAACGACATGCGCGCAATTCCGATCATGCATGGGACCGGGGCACCGGTGGTTTTTGATGCGACTCACAGCGTGCAGCTTCCCGGTGGAGCAACGACAAGTGGCCAGCGGGAAATGGTTCCGATTGTTGCGCGAGCCGCAGTTGCTGCCGGTTGTCACGGAGTGTTCATCGAGACACACCCTGATCCAGACAAGGCAATGAGTGACGGCCCGAATATGGTACGGCTCGATCAGATCGGAACTCTGTTTCAACAACTCACCAAATTACGACAGGTCGTTCTTGAGTTCGACCAGAGTGTTGGCACAGACTGATGTAGCATGGGACGGAATGTTTGGTGGAGGTTCTCGCTGGCGGTGTGTTTCGACTGAAACGTGCCGGCGGCGAGCGACGTTTTAAGGGTGTTTTTTACGTCATTATTTTGAGTTATCGATCTTTTAAATCAGAAACAGCAGGAAGATGAATTCAGCAAATCAAAGAAGTCGGCGACGAACCGTCCTGGTGACGTCGAAGGTGGCTGGCGTTGCACTTTGTGGCGTCATGATGCTTCTGCAGGGTTGCAACAAGGACTCCGCTGAGCTCGCAGGAACCGAGGTCCCACCCGAAGAAACGGTTGTCATTTCACTGGAGACAACGTTTGAAGGACTGTTGCCGGACGAGTTTGGCAACAACGTTCCTCGCGATTTACCCACGTCCGACATCAACGAGTGGGGCAAGGAAATGCTTGCCGAAATGGTCGATCCGGAAGTCGACGAAAAGCAGCTGGCTGAGTCTCTTTCCAAGCTTCTGCCGGCGGAGATTGTCGAACGAATTCTCCGGCCGAGATTTGTCCTTCGCGATTCGAATCATATTCGCGACTGCCTGTGGGCGCGAGAAGTCGCCGAGTCCGTGACGACAGAGGCGAAGTCCGAGTTGGACTCAGTGGTCGATCTGTTTTACTTCGTCGTCAACACGATTCACGCTGTACCCACCGCTGAATCGCTGCCGTTCGGGCCGTTCGAATCTGCATTGTACGGAGTCGGTACTGCCGAGGATCGTGCCTGGGTGTTTGCAACTTTGCTGCGGCAACGTCGAATTCCAACGATGGTCTTTGCCGATGAATCATCCGATGCCGAGGATGAAGATTCAGTCACAAAGAATCTGATGGTCGGAGTACTGTTGAACGATTCGCTTTACCTGTTTGACGCGGCGCTGGGGCTGCCGATTGCGAGTCCCGACGAACCTGCAACGGATGCACTGGTCAGACAGCCCGCAACCCTGACACAGCTGTTGGGCGACCCGTCTGTCCTGACAAAGATGGGCATCGACGAAGGGGCGCCCTACGCGATCACTCTCGATCAGTTCAAAAAGATGCAGCCTCAGATCATTGGAGATTCGAGTGTCTGGTCACGGCGGATGGAAGGTCTGCGTAATGGTCAACCAGTCGAAGTGAAAGCTCTCATTTTCGAACCACTGGTTTCCTGCGGCCCATTCGAAGGCCTGACTGAGATCGTTTCGGAACATCTTTCGAAAGTGCTGCCTGAATCGAACGTTGGCGTCTGGCTTTACCCCGAACAGCAGCGGGAGGCGCGCGAGTCTGTCGGCAAGGACGCTGATCAGTCTGAACGGCTGGCCGCGATGAACGACACCTTCAAGGTCCCACAGCCGATTCAGGTTGGCTTGCAGAATGATCAGAAGAATTCGGGGCAGCCGAAACTGGAGTTCACCTTTGGAGCGTCCTGGGGGACGCATCGTCGAGGGCGGATTGATCAGATCATGGGACGACCTGAGCAGGCGATCCCGGCTTACCTCAAAGTTCAGGACTGGCGAACAATGCCGCCGTCGCCTAAAGACTTCCCCATCGATCCCAGCCTCAAGCCGCTTGCTGTTCAGCAGCTTCCTGACAAAGTGAAGGCACGGCACTTGAACGCGGCGGAAGAGGCGATCATCTGGCGAGCCACATGCCAGCTCCAGAAAAGAGCATTTTCATCAGCCGCCACTGATCTGGAAGATTATCTTAGACAGCTTCAGTCGAGGACGAGCATCTACCCTGGCCGGTTCAAGAGTGAGGCCAATTATCTCGCTGGCATTGCGATGGCACTGTCCGATAACAGCCGGCGTGGTGCGGCGTTTCTGCGAAAAGTCGATCCGGAAGATTCACGACACGACGCTTCCAGATGGTTGGCTAAACGCTGGACGACCAAGGCAGAGTGAACCTGGGAAGCGGACTTCTGCCTGTTGCCGATTAAATCTTCGATCTAGCGTCCAGGAACGCTCCGAGCACTTTCTGATACGGATCGGCGGTGGTCATTTTCAGCCGGTCGATGCCCATGCCGCTGCACTGTTTCTGCAGGGCTTCGCAGAATTCCTGGTATTGCTCGACGTAGAGTTTTCGCAGTCGATGTGGGTCGACCAGCATCCGGTGCCCGCTCTTTTCGAGACTCCGAAATTGTGTCGGGCTGCGAAATGGAAACGTTTCCTCTTCAGGAGCGACAACCTGCAGAAGGATGACCTCGTGCCGAGCGTGGCGCATTCTTTTCAGGGCGGCTGTAAGCGCCTCGACTTTGTCGAAGCAGTCGCTGATCACAAAGATCAGACTGCGTCGAGGAATTGTTGGCAGCGTCTCACTGATAACTTCGCCGAGACTCGTTTCCGCACCCGGTTTGCATTTCTCCAGGGCGGCGGTGAGTTGCTGAAACTTTTGCGGGCTGGTTCCAGGCTCGAATCTCTCACGAACCTTCGTGTCAAAAGCGATCAGGCCAACGCCATCCTGCTGAGACAGCAGCAGGTAACCCAGTGCGGCCGCCAGTTGCCGAGCGTAGTCGAACTTGCTGAGCGTGCTGTCGCCGTAGGCCATGCTGCCTGAGCAGTCGACGAAAAGGTAGCACCGCAGATTCGTTTCGTCCTCGAATTCCTTGATGTAGTAGCGGCCGGTCTTGCCATACGCTCGCCAGTCGATATGCCGAATTTCGTCGCCGGGGTAATACTTGCGATGTTCGACGAATTCGACGCTCGCCCCCTTAAAAGGACTTTTGTGCTGCCCGATGACACAGCCTTCAACGAGCAGCTTCGCAACGACTTCCAGCCGACCGAACTTCGCCAAAGCGGTCGGATCATCAATCGGAACAGTGTTGTTTCGCTTTGCCATCGAAGATCCGACTGGCTTAGGTAGGGTGGGCACCGCCCACCGTTCTGATCAGGATCCGTGTAATACCGGTGGGCGGTGCCCACCCTACGACTAAGTCATGAACGCTCGACGTAACGCCATGGGTGTTGTGGGTTTTTCGTCGGGTGTGACCAGCGGAGCGAATCAAACGGCTGGTGTGCCGGCGCGGGCGACTTTCGTGTCACCAAAGCGTACCACTGTTGGTAAGTT
>JBLFXD010000710.1:0-4157 GCA_047611045.1 Planctomycetaceae bacterium
CTCCTTCGACCTTGTTGAGAGAGCTGGTCGATTCCGGCTCTGAATTGACGCCACTTCTGATCGCCGACTCAGCGACGGCCGGTGATCCGCTGTCTCTGCAATTGATCGACGATTCAGCAAAGTTTATGGCCTACGGAACGGCCAACCTGATGCACACAATCGACCCGGACGTTGTACTGTTTGGCGGCAACGTGACTTTCGGGCGAAATGAAACGGAACTCGGCCGGCGTTTCATCGGTCGGATTCGGGATGAGATAAAAGAACTTTCGTTTCCGGTTCCGTCGTCAAGCATTCGGGTTGACTATGCGAGTCTTGGCGGGAGTGCTGGCTTCATCGGCGCGGCGGGTTGTGCCTGGAGTCAGTTTGGTGTTGAAGCTGCCGCGCGGTCTCAGTGCCACGCGTCGTAAATTGATTTTGATTCGTTGAAAAAGGGGCTCGTTCCATCAGTGTTGAGTACGCTCGCTGAGTGACTTGGCCGGACGTGGAGCCAACCCCTTCTTCAACGGGAACACAGGCTGGCGTATTCCGCCTGCCCAATATTTCCGTTGTGGAGGTTTGATGTCTTTTGAGACTGAAATGCCAGATGAATCTGGCCACGTGACGGGCGATCCGTCACTGGTTTCGCCCTCGACGCTTCCCGGTGTGCACATTCCGGATGAGACGCTGGCCGAGTGCGAAGAAACGATCGGGTACAAGTTCTCCGATCGAAATATCCTCAAGCATTCGCTGACGCATTCGTCGATTGCCCCGACGCGAGGACAGTCTAACGAGCGGCTTGAGTTTCTTGGCGATGCAATCATGGGCGCCGCAGTTTGCGAGTACCTCTTCGAGTCGTACCCGGACTACTCCGAAGGCGAGCTGACTCGAATCAAGTCGGCGGTGGTGAGCCGTTTGACGTGTGCAAAGATGAGCAACGCGTTGAACTTCGATCGCTTTCTGCTTCTCGGTAAGGGGCTGGCGATTCACGATCGGATCCCAAGTTCTGTTCTTGCTGCCGTGTTCGAGTCAATCATCGCCGCGATTTACCTGGATGGCGGCTGGTCAGCGGCGAAGGACTTCGTACTAAGGACACTGAGCGAAGAAGTCGCTCGAGTCGGAAAGTCGACTCACGGGCAAAACTACAAGAGTCAGCTTCAGCAGATCGCCCAGAAGAACTTCGGCGAAACGCCAGCCTATAAAATGCTCGACGAGAAAGGTCCCGATCACGCCAAGTGCTTTCAGATCGCTGCCGCTATCGGTTCGCAAATGTTCCCGGCGGCCTGGGGACCGAGTAAGAAAGAAGCCGAGCAGAACGCTGCACAGCATGCTCTTGAATCGTTCGATGAGATTGTTGACTGAGACTGCTGATTCAAGAAGTGCTCAGCGGTTTGACACGCGGGCCGCGTTGTCCGGCATTTGGATCGCGTGACCTGTTCCAGACAGAGTTCTCGTATGAAGAGTTTCCTCAATCAGCTTCGCTTGGTACCACATCGTCCGATCGTGGCGGTGATGGTGGCCTGCGGCGTGATTTTTCTGATTCAGGATATTTTCAACATCAGATTGTCGACAGACTTCGGCGCCGTGCCACTTGAGTTTCGGAAGGGCCTGGCTTCCGTTTCAACCAACGGAGTCACGAAGGAGTTGTTGTCGGCAGTGGCTCGACTCTTTACGCCCATCTTTCTGCACGGTGGACCTGGTCACATCGTCGGCAACATGGTTTTCCTGTGGGCCTTTGGATCGTTGGTCTCTCGGCTGCTGGGGAACTGGTGGGCGTTGGTCCTGTGTCTCTTATGCGGAGCTGCCGGAAACCTGACTCAGATCTACATGTCACCGAATTCGATCGTTCCAATCATTGGAGCATCAGGCGGCGTCGCCGGCCTGGAAGGCGTCTACTTCGGATTGGCATTGAGGTGGGCGTTGCCCTGGCCGGATGTTTTTCCGCTCGCCCATCCGATTCCGCCGGCGCAGTTGGTGCTTTACGCTTTGGTCGGGATCGGATTCGACATTTACTCAGTCGCGACAGAAACGGCGGCGGGCGTCGCCTACGGAGCACACATTGGCGGATTCGCTTCGGGGCTGTTGTTCGCTCTGCTTTTAACCAGCGTGTATGGTTCTGCGGAAATGTGGAACCGAAAACGGTAGCCAGCCCGGCGCTATTTCATTCAATTGTCAAGAAGGTAGTCATGAACGTATCACGAGTGTTGCTGGTGGCCTTTTTGCTGATGCTCGCCTCGACCGTGGCGATGGCGGAAGACTCGAAATCCGAAGAGTGGATTCAATTATTCAACGGCAAGAATCTAGACGGTTGGATTCCGAAGATCAGACATCACAAAGCCGGCGAAAACTTCGGCAACACATTCCGCGTCGAAGACGGAGTGATGAAAGTCGGCTACGACAAGTACGACGAATTCGGCGAACGTTTCGGCCACCTGTTCTACAAGAATTCTTATTCGCACTACCGACTTCGTGTCGAGTATCGCTTTGTCGGCGAACAGGCCAAAGGCGGCCCCGGCTGGGCGTTTCGAAACAGCGGCTTAATGCTGCACGGCCAGACGCCAGACACGATGGCTCTCGATCAGGACTTCCCAGCGTCGATCGAAGTTCAGCTTCTCGGCGGAGACGGCAAAGCCAAACGGACGACTGGAAATCTCTGCACGCCGTACACGCACGTCGTCATGGACGAAAAACTCGTGAAACGGCATTGCACGAAGGCGAAATCAAAAACCTACCACGGTGACCAGTGGGTGACCTGCGAAGTCGAAGTGCGAGGCAACGAAGTCATGCGATGCTCGTACGAAGGCGAAGTGGTTCTGGAATACAACAAGCCTCAGCTCGACGACAAAGACGACGTCGGGAAAAAGTTGATCGAAGCAAACGGCGGAGCCATGCTCAGCGGCGGCACGATCTCGCTGCAGTCTGAAAGCCACCCCTGTGAATTCCGTAAAGTTGAGCTGCTCGTATTGAAGAACGATTAGTGAATTCGTTCTCTCATAGTTATTCCAGTAGGGATGACTGATGACTGATTTTCAATTCGAAAACTCCGACTCACCGTCAGATCAATGGCTTCCGGCGGAGATACACCGTACTGGATGTTCCGTTCGGCGAAACGTTGTCTCAGCCGTATTTGCATTCGTATCCGTATCAGCAGTAGTTGCGATGGTGTTGCTTGTTGAGTGGCATACACCCAATGATTATCGCTGACTACTTTCCATGTGAGAAGGTCATTGTTTGCTTGGCGGTCAGTGGAGCGATGGGGACTGCATCAATCATTTGCGCCGTTCCGGTATTCCTTGTCCGAAAATTTGCTCCAGCATTGTGGCTCCTCCCTTTGCTGTTTGGGATGCTGATGTTTCTGAATTGGTATGACTGGGACGGATTGTTTCAGTACGGCAAACCTTGGTCTGCAGTGCCGACGCGATAATTCGACCGATAAAAAAAGCCCGACACCGCAAAGTGCCGGGCTTTTCCGTTTCTGCAGTTGCGTTTGACCTATGTGATGTGAGCGCCTTTGGTTTCGGTGTAGACCGCGTAGAGTGACTGGCTGCCGGTCATGAAGAGGCGGTTTCTTTTTGTGCCGCCGAAGCAGATATTTGAGCAGATTTCGGGCAGGCGAATCTGGCCGATTCTTGCACCGTCTTCTGCTGCGAAGATGTGACAGCCGTCGTAACCTTCTCCAACCCAGCCGGCGCTGGACCAGATGTTGCCGTCTTCGTCCGCTCGGATTCCGTCCGCCTGACCGGCGACGACTTCGCCGTTCAATTCCAGTTCCATCGAGGCGAATTGACGACCGTTCTTCAAAGTCTTCGCTTCGACGATGTCCCAGACGCGGATGTTCTTCGTTGCTTCCTTGTAGTGCGACGAACCCGTGTCGGCGGCGTAGAGCTTCTTGTAGTCAGGCGAGAAGCACAGGCCGTTCGGTTTGAAGATGTCGTCGGCGACTTTGTGAACCTTGAGGGTCTTCGCGTCGATCCGGTAAATCGCTTCCTTGATGTAAGGACGAGGCCAGTCGGCGTCTTTGGGAGCTCGATGACCTTCGTAATTCATCAGGCTGCCGTAACCCGGATCGGTGAACCAGATGTCGCCGTTGGGGTGGACGGCTCCGTCGTTGGGAGCGTTCAGCCGCTTGCCTTCGAACTTGTCGGCAAGCACGGTGATTGTGCCGTCATATTCGTAGCGAG
>JBLFXD010000711.1:0-4150 GCA_047611045.1 Planctomycetaceae bacterium
CTTCGAAAGCTCGTCGCTCGGTTGCAGAAGACCAAAGCAAAACTCATCTGGCGTTCGACGACTCCCTGTCCGGAAGGCGTCAAAGGCCGAGTGGTTGGCGACTCCGCAAAGTACAACGTCGCCGCCAGAAAGATCATGGACGAATACGGCATCGCCATCGACGACCAATACGCTTTCTGCATTGATAAACTCGACAAACTCCAGTTGCCGGCGAACGTTCACTTCACGAAGGCCGGTTCGCAAGCTCTCGCGAAGCAGGCCGTCGCTTCGATTCTGAAAGCACTTGGCAAATAGCAGACTGCCCGCTCAACAAAGTTCGAAACGCGAAACAAACAATGAAGCCCGGAGACGACAAGTTGTTCTCTCCGGGCTTTGTTCGTTGATTTCGACTCTGCAATGTCCTGCCTCGATCATCTATCTTGCGGCAGCCCATGAAAAAGGACTTACGCCAAATTGACGTAAGTCCTTTCAGAGAAGTACGCAAGAGAGGACTTGAACCTCCACGGGGTTTAACCCCCACTAGGCCCTCAACCTACATGCACGCTGTTTCTGTAAAAGGGCTGAAACATGGCTTTCGCGTCGCAACTCACTTCATAGCTGGAACAAAACGCTCTCCGACTGTTTCATCAGCATGGTAGTCGCAGGGCATCCAAGTGGCCAGTTCTGCCCCCGATTTGCCCCTGTTCTGCTCCCGAAACCTAACGTGGATCGGAAGCACTGAATCATGCTCTGCAAGACCGAGTTGAATGACCCGGCTAGGACTTGAACCTAGCCATAGGCGTGTTGGTAAAGGATTGGGCAAACACCGCAACCACGTTGTAAGTGCATACGCTGGAAGGAATCACGATCGTTCGACCGCGTGTTTTGCAGCGTAGGCACGTGGCTCTTGTACGGCAAGTGCTGCCCCCAATTTGCCCCCTGAATATAACAGCTCGCGACGAACGCTGGATATTCGGTCATCGAGCACCTCGGCGACCGCTTTTCCGAGCTCGCCCTTCTCAGGGGAGAACGGCGTTGATCGATACGAATTTTCAATACCTGGGTAGCATCACCATCGACCGTGAAGGCCACTCGCTAAACGTTGGTACGTCGACATGCAAACCCAACCCAGTGGCAGGTCCGAGTCAGGCGTCAACATGCCATCTTGGAAGAGTCACGCTGGAACGCTCCATCGACCGAATTCGACGCCACTCCCGACCCAATGCGGATTCGGGCTGGGCAGTTCGTCTCGATCTGTTCTTCAGATTTTTTTCGGACTGGGTGTAACCTCGGCGGGCTGTTCGGCCACTGTTGCAGAGAAGTTCATCGCATGTCCGCGATGAATGGTCCCAAAGGCTGAGTATTTCTCAGTGGCAACGAACCTATGAGGTTTTGCGATGAAAATGACGGATTTAATTCGATTGGCTGCGGTCGCAGTCACACTTGGAATTCTGGCCAGTTCAGTGTCGGCTCAGCGGCCACAACGGGAGGGGGCACAGCAGGGACGGCCTCTTGGTGGGCCACCGGGTGGGGCCACCGGGCTGTTTGGCATCTTTGATTCGGATGACGATGGCACATTGGCCGAGAGCGAAGTGCCGGGGCCAGTCTGGGATCGTCTTTCAGCAGCAGATGCTAATGAGGATGGGAGCGTTACGCAGGACGAAGTTACGGCTTTTCAATCTGCACGTGGAAACGGCGCCGGTGACAAGCAGGCAAAGGCTGACGGAAGGCCGGCCGGTCGTCCGCAGGGCCCGCCGTGGGCACCGGCGCGAGCGATGTTTCAACGGTTTGATGAAGACCGCGACGGTGCGTTGGTAGAAGATGAGGTCCCGGGCCTGGCGTGGCTGTATCTGTCTCGGGCTGATGTGGACAAAGACGGATCGGTCACTCAGGAAGAGGTCATTGTGCTGGTTGGCTCGCGGATGTTCGATCGATTCGACGACAATCAAGACAACGTTCTCACTGAAAACGAAGTTCCGGGCTTGATGTGGGACCGGTTCGGCGCGGCAGACGCGGATGAAGACGGCGGCGTTTCGCTTGACGAGTTTGTCGACGCTGTTTTGTCCGCTCCGCGTGGCGGAATGCCTGAGAGCAATCCCGGCGAGAAGTAGAAACGCCACATGCACTTTGACGTCGCTGCAGAATTCTGGTCTGAGAAAGTACCGGGCATCGGCGAGGGTGTGATCCGTCACGCTCTTGCGATTGCCGGCTGCGATCAGGTTGCGTCTGCTTCCAGGTGGCGACGACTGGCCGAGGTTGTGAGTCTTCCGTTGCAGCCTGCTGACTCACGACTCCAATTCCTGATTGATCGCTGGGGCGCGATGGCGTCGCAGGCTGTAGATGTTTCCGATTTGGCGTCAGATGATGAGAGCAAAGAATCGTCGGAAGCTGTTGCGGAACCAGTCCGTGAACAACACCAGGTCGATGTCGAACTGGCTCGAAACGGAGATCACGATGCCTTCTCACGACTGATCGCTCAGCAGCAGCAACGCATCGCGAAAACGATGTGGCGGTTCACTCGGGACCGCAACGATTGGGAAGGTCTCGTTCAGGACGTGTTCGTCGAAGCGTACTGTTCACTGGCTTCGCTTAGTGATCCTGCTCGTTTTGGAAGCTGGCTACAGACGATCGCTATTCGCGTTGGGTATCAGTTCTGGAAGCAGCGGGCACGGAGCCGGAAGCACAGGCAGGAATTAGACGACTGGAGTAATGTCGCCAGTCTGGCGTCTTCACAAGACAGTCCATCCGAAGCTGCAGAAGTTGTCCATCAGATTCTGCAGCAGCTTTCGCCGCGAGACCGTCTGGTGATGACGCTTATGTATCTCGAAGAGTTGTCGGTTGCGGAGATCGCAGAGCGGGCCGGCTGGAGTCAGACGATGGTGAAAGTGCAGGCTCATCGAGCAAGAAAGAAACTGAGAATTCTTCTGGAGTCGTCTCAATCAGGTCGCGATGTCACCGCGGAAGTCGGCAAACAGGAGACGCCGTCATGACTGATCCACTGAAACAGTTCGAACGTCTCGTTGAAACCGCCCGATGCGAGTCTTCGCCGGACGTCGATGTCACTGCGTCTGTAATGGATCGTCTTTCGGTCAGCGCATCCGACGGTCCAGCACAGAAGCTCGGCAATCGCGTTCGCCGGAACGTCGTACGGTGGAGCGTGGTCGCGTCGATCTTCGCCGCCGCAGTCTGGATTGGTTGGTTTGCTCGAACGGAATCGAACCAGGCACTTGCCGCTATTCAGCAGGCTCGGCACACGTTGGCAATGCCGTCGGATCGAACATACACCATCACCGTTGAGGGCCAGTCACCGCGAGGTCTGACCCACGAGCGGCAGGCAACACTTTTCGCACGCGGCACAGACCACTTTGTCTTCAAGATCGCCGGGCCGTTCGGCACCGACATCCTCGCCGGCTCGGACGGAAATGAGTCCTGGTTGATTCCTCCCGTCGGTCCCGTCCTTGTCGGCAGCGATTCGCTTCTTATTGACCGCTGGTTGTCGCAGGAACGCGTTCCAATTCCGCTTTTAAGCCTGGATGAAACGCTGCACAGACTGGAGTCCCGCTATAACCTCAGCGTGGTGAGCGATGAAATTGGCTCAACAGCCGATATCGGCCACCGGTCAACGATGACCGATTCGATCCGCGTCATCGGTCGTCGTCGCCCGGAAGAAGCGATGATCCCAGACACGGTTGAACTATGGAGTAATCGCACCAGCGGTATCTTGCAACGTCTGGAACTGCGATGGAGTGACGCTGAGCCTCGCCCCGGCCCTCAATCCATCACCGTTGTTCTCAAGAGTGAAGAGCAACTCGCCGCCGACTTCTTCATCCACACGCGACACCATCCACCGGAAAAGCCAGTTCGTGTAATCCACGCCGAATGAAATGCTACGTCGGCCGGAGTGATCCATACCATTTCGGGGTGGCATGGCAAATTGCCAGATGCATGGACCGGCAATTTCCGTAACGGCTTGGAGTAGACGCTGTCCGGTCGAAACACTGTTCAATGAGCACAGACCTATTCCAAGCAGCTCAGCCAAGCAGGCCGCGTGTAGAGAGCTGCCCATCCCATGCAATGAAGCCGGCCAACTCGCTTCGGGTTGGTCGACCGATGCCGCGAAAACTGACGACAGCGAAGAACGAGGAGTCTGCTTACGCGCCATCGATCGGAT
>JBLFXD010000712.1:0-4136 GCA_047611045.1 Planctomycetaceae bacterium
CAATGGGTCTTCTGGCCCCCCCGGCGCTGCGCTTGACATGCCCTACACTAATGTGAACTACGGAGTCTCTTCGAACGAGTACTCGCGGTAGATCGTCGTGTCGTAGCTGCGGCCGCTGTTGAGACGGTAGATGTTCCATCGACTCTTGCTTCGAATGGCGAATCCGGGGCCTCGTTGCGGCGTCGCTGGTCTGTAGGCGCTTCTGGAGTTCGGCATCGCGTACGGTGGAAGAGGCGGCATGGCGAACGCTGCTTCAGGCCCTGCACTTTGATACGCCACGGCAGGCGCGTCGCTGAACCAGGATCGCCGAAATGCCCAGTCCGCTGCTTCCACAGACAAGGCGCCCTGACAGAGGGTTCCAACGAGCGCGTAGATGGCTGATTTCAGAAACATGCGAAGCTCCATTGAAGCGGCGTGGTCGCGGAAAACCCGGCGAACACTTGGAGAAACATGTTGCGAAATCGCAACATGCGTCGTGGCCGACTTCCGCTGAATGTTGCGACAAGGCAACAATTCAGCACCGAATCGACCACAACAGCATGTTTCGCATAACGCGTGCCACAAAGAATCCTGTCCGCCCTTCGGTCGTTTGATGAAGCACGACAGGCTCACGGATTCAACGTGTGCCACTGGCTTTGCCAGTGAAGAATTTCCGGCAGACGACGATCGCAAACGGCACTGACCAAATCAGTGGCACACGCCGTCAACGGGCGGCTAATTCCGGACAATGACGAAGAGCCGCGGTGCCGTTTCGCTCGTCGTTGCCGATCGGTGAATCGACGTTTCGAATTCTGCTGCGGGCAGTTCGTCGATGAGATTCTGGACGTTGCCTGCTTCGTCGTCTCCTCCGGCGTGGCCTGGGTAGGCAAGCACGGTGACGATCCCTCCGGCGCGGACCAGGCTCAACGCGGTTGAGATTGCGGTGAGCGATGACTCGGTCCTGGTGGTAACGGCGTGGTCGCCGCCGGGAAGATAGCCGAGGTTAAACATCACGGCGGCGACTGAGCCATGATCAACTTCCGGCAACGCCGCCTTCATTTCAGCATGACTGCGTTGAAGCAACGTGACATTCGCATAACCGACGTTGGCAGTTCGAGCGGACGTTCGATGCAGGGCGTCGTTCTGAACATCGAACCCAAAAACGCGGCCATCATGACCAACTGCTTCGGCCAGGAAACAGGTGTCGTGTCCGTTGCCCGCTGTGGCGTCGATCGCCGTTTCGCCCGGTCTGACCACATCGCGAACGAGCGTCTGAGCCTGTTCGGTGAGACGTGGAATTCGTGGTCTCTCGGCCTTTGGAAGACGTGGTCGGAACCGTTCCTGGTAGTCGAGCTCCGGATTGATCGGCCTTCCATTGAACAGGTGCTCGACAAGCTGACCGGCGACCAGCGGTGCCAGCAGCGAACCCTTCGAACCCAGACCGTTAAAGATCGCAAGCTGCGGAAATTCCCGGTGAACGCCGATGATCGGTCGCCGTTCCAGCACGACCGGTCGGACACCTGACTCATGACCGACAATTTCGAACGGCAGCTTCAGAAACTTTGTGAGACGTTCGACGATCTCGTCCCGTCCTGACGTTGTGGGACCTCGATCGAGATTGTCAAAGTCGTAGGTCGAGCCGGCTTTGAAGATTCCTTCGCCGCAGGGCACCAGCCAGACGCCCTGATTCACGATTCTTGTTTCGGCCAGACCGTCGATCTTCAACGTCAGGATCTCGCCACGGGCCGCTTTGAACTCGACGTCGGCGAACCAGGGGTTGTCTGCTCCGAGTGCCCCCTGGCAGAAGATCACACGCTTGGTCCGAATGCCATGTTCCACTAACCGGACAGCACCGTCTACGAGTTCCAGATCGGTTGCCGGATTCAGATCAGTAATTCGCAGCGTGTCACCTGCGACGAAGACTGTGCGCGACGCTGCCAGGTAAGCAGCCACATCCAGACGCCGTGCCGTTGGTAATTCGAAGCCGCCAAACGGGGCGTCGAAGGACGTTGCGTCGACCAATTGCTGTGGCTGCCGGATTTCAACCGGATGCGCTGACCAGTCACGTCGGTCGAATTCCGCTTTTGCTTCTTCGCTGTCGAACAATCGAGCCTGACCTGGCTGCGTCAGGAATTGCGACTCCGTCTCGTCCTCGACCCGACGGTAGAAGTCGTCCGCCGCCGCCCACGTTTCGTCAAGTCGCCATGAGGGAACAAGCCGTTTACCGGTCACCGGAGTCATCAATCCAGCAGCGACTTTCGAAGCCGACGTCCCGTCGTTGCGGTCGATAATGACTCCGCGAAGACCGCGCCACTTTAGTTGCCAGGCAAGCGTCGTGCCGGCAATGCCCTGACCGACAATCACAAAGTCGAGTGGCTGTACGTCGTTCGTCGTGGTCACGTCAGTTTGCGCCAGAGTTTCTGAAGAGTCGCCACACTGGAATCGTCAGGGCGAAGACCTCCGTAGGCGACCTCGGCGTAGAGCAGGCTGACTTCGTGGGCCTCTTTCGAAATCTTCATCCGCCGAGTCTGAAGTTTCTGTCCAAACTCCATCGGAGTCTGATCGGGAGTCCGGCCGCAGTTATTTTCGAAAGCCCATGCCTGCAACGCTTCGAAGGTGTAACGCACCAGTTCGCCTGGCGAAGTCTGCGACGCCTTGCCCGATCGAAACGGATCGCGAAAATCGCTGAACGGCCGCGGCGGTGCAACCGGTTCTTCCGAATCCGCCTCGCCTTCATCCGTCACCGTCGCGGGCTTTCGACCGAACATGCCGAGCAACTCGGCCCACAGATTTCTGAAGAAACTGACGACTGCCGGCCAGTTCTTAATGGCCATGTAAATCACAGCGGCCGCGATTGCTCCGTAGATCAGCCACTTGAAGAGCGTCCCCATGTTCTCAGCGATCGTGTCCATCCAACTGCTGTCGGATTCTGGTTCCGATTCCGCTTGTTCGGACTCCGCTGCTTCTTCGTCTCCAGAATTCTCTTCAGCGGCCTCGTCCTCAGATTCCTCGGCGTCGTTCTGAGCGAGCTGGTCGTCAGATTTCTCCTCGCCGGACTGAGGGTCGCCCGACTGGTTGTCCGATGGCTCGCCGGACTGATTCGGTTGTTTCTTGTCGGAGTCTTCGTTCTGTGCCGTTTGCTGGTTTGATTGCTGATCGCTCTGCTGTCCGTCTTTCTGTTCTCCACCGCCGGATGATTCCTGTTGATCTTTCCCGGATGGCTCGGACTTCGAACCCTCACTGTCGTTCTGAGCGGTTTGTTCTCCCTCGCCCTCTTTGCTTTCTCCCTGCTCCCCTTCACCCTGCTTCTCGCCGGACTGCTTTCCGTTTTCACCTTCTCCCTGCTGCTCGCCGCCGTTTCCATCCTGGGCGTTCTGCTGATCGTGCTGAGCGACCTGGTTGCCAGGCTTCTCGCCTCCGGGTTTCCCCTGCTGGTCTGGGTCGGTCGCTGAGCCTTTCTCTGCATCCTCGTCGGCCGGCCCACTCAATTGACCGTCACCGTCGCCACCGTCGTCATCGAGGAACGCCCAATCGGATGCTTCCTGAACTTCTTCGCTGACATAGTCAATCGCTTCGGCGATCGAGTAATCACCCTGGGGCCGAGGAAGCAGCATCGCGACAACGAGAATGCCGATCGCAATCGCCGACCCCATGCCCACCCATGTTGCGGCCATGGCGGTTGGCATCTCGATGTTGCGTTGCCTCAAGTAACGACGCAGGCCGAGAAAGCTTGTCATCAGCAACAGACCGAGTGCCGCTCCGACATAAACCAGCAGGCACTGAAACGCGAAGTGCCGCGACGCCACATCCGTTGCCGGAATCCAAACCTGGCCGAACCCGTACAGCGGCAACGCGGCCAGCGAAAAGTAAACGACCCATAAACCTGGAGCGTGCGGCTTGCCGGCGCGCTCTGACTCGTTGACGAAAAGCCGCTTCCAGAACGGAACTTTTTTCTGGGCGTCCTTCCGATCGTCATCTGTCGGGTCGCTGGTCGTTGATGTGGCATCAGATGAACCTGCTGAGTCAGCGGCACCGTCGGTCAGCTCTGCTTCATCCGCGACGCCCGCTACCTGCAGCAAGCCCTCGCCCGACGCGTCTTCGGACTCGTCAATCAGCGTGCAGTCCCACGTCAGTTTGTCGGCACACCACGCGACAAC
>JBLFXD010000713.1:0-4127 GCA_047611045.1 Planctomycetaceae bacterium
AGCGGTCTCCTGGTATCTCGTAGCGGACGACTGTCTCACTCGAAACCGTGACCAACAATTGAGCCGCGAGCAGTCGAAATCAGACCTTCGCGTTTCAGTGGCTTCGTCTGAGCGACAAGCCGCGGAGGATGCTCTGATAACTGAACTGGTCGCCGCCGAGCCAACGTCTGAGTGGTTGCTTCACTGGACACGGGCTCCGCGAAATGAATGGCCGGGCGAGTCCGGCGACGATCATCTCAGCAGCTCAGTTTTGAGTGAAGAAGAAGTCGTCCGTACGGCGTTCGGGACGCTGCAGCGGATCGTCGACGAAGGAGTCGTGCGAGCGACTTCTGGCAACACCCGCGCAACGGTCGATGTTGTTTGCCTGGCGGATGTCCCGCTGGTAACGCTGCTGGCGAAACGCGTTTTCCGATCACACCGTGGGCGTTGGGATTTTGAGCACTACGGAATCGGCGTTCGAAAACAGCGAGTCTGGTCGCTCGGCGGACGGCCTGTCATCTACGGTGACGAATCCGTCTGGCAAACTTTGCCGGAGGGTGAGCGGCCGTGGTTCCAGCTTCAGCAGAGCCAGTCCGACAGCAATCCCATCGACTGGACCGTCGAGAACGAGTGGCGACTGACGTCCGAGTTGAAGCTCGGCAACGTGCCAGCAGATGACGTCTTTGTGTTCTGCCGAACGGAAGACGAAGCCGAAATGTTGCGGGCAGCCTACGACTGGAGAGTCGTCTCCGTCGAGACACTCAGGTCACGATCGCACGAGTGAAGAGAGGCGAGCGACGGCACCGAGTAGTCTTACTCGACTTCGAAATTGACTTTCGACGTTGCCACTTTTCGGCTTTGCTGATCGACGACGCGGAGCACCAGTGTGTACTGGCCGGGTTCCAGGTTCGGCGGGATCGAAAACTCGTAGCTGTGGAAGTAATCTCGACGTTGCGCTCGGCAGAAATCTTCCGTCGTGTCTGATGACAGAGGAATCGTTGCCGCTGGCTGCTCAAGATCGCTGGCTCGGTATAGCTCAATCGCCGATTGAAGAATCGTCCGGTAACCATCGTTGCTGCTTCGGCGGCTCGTGAAGTTTTCGACTTCGGAATACAGCAGAACTGGCTGGCCTGTGGTGAAGCGATCTTCCTTGAATCTTTCGTAATTTCCGTAACTAACGATGCGGTGACAGAAGGTCGTATTTCTTAACTTCAGATCGGCGGTCTGTGCCAATTGAGCGATTGCTCCTCGGAGCTGCTCGATGGTCTCTGCCGATCGAACGCTGGGGTCGGGCATGCCCTGATCGTCGAAGTAGTTCGAGACGGACCAGATCATCTGCTGCCAGAATTCCTGGTCGGCCGATGCAATGCCGGGAATCGGTTCGACGGCCTGTCCGACGTCTCCGTTCACCAGATTCAGCATGCGAAGATTGACGTGCTTCCGGATGTACTGCACACGTTCGGCGTCCGTCTGGCCCGGCGTCGCCGTCAGCAGCTCTGTTTTCAAGCTGCGGATCACGTCCGGAATATCTGCCTGCCCATTGCTCATGCCGAGCGTCGCAGGATCTCCAGAAGGATCCCCGTGGCCAAAGTTTCGCAGCGTTCGACCAGCGGCATCTTTGAGTCGAGGAAGGAATTGCTGAACTTCCTGGACGCTGTTTTCAAGGACGCCGGGAAACCCATGCTGACTCGGAACTGAATCTCCGAGACGTGGAGCCTGCGGATTTGTATTGTCTGGAAACTGACGGCTCGTCGACCCCGCCGATCCAAATCGTGTGGTTCCAGGAAACTCCCCTGTGTCGAATCCGGGGTCGAAGGCCGAAGTCGGGACCGTTTCGTCGACCGGCGAAATCTGGTTCAGCAGAGAAACCCCGCCGTTGCTGACTTCACCAGGATAGCGGGCTGTTCCCTGGCCAGCAGCCGGTGCAGATCCGCCCGTTTGGGTAACTGGATTTTGCAGACCCGAACTGCCGGGGCTGATAACCGGCAGGTCACTCGTCTTCGGAGCGACCAGTGGAGCCGCGTCAGGAAACGGATTCGACGTTGCACGCGACGGGGCTGAACCAGCGATTCCACTTCGCGCCGGCATTTCTCCCGAAACCGTCCGCAATCCTCCGCCGGCCGCGATTCTGTTGTTGCGAGGAACGTCCGCAAGACTTGAATCCGGCAGCCGAGGTGCCCCTCCCGCTCCTTGTGATGGTTGCTCGTTTCTTTGTTCGGCCTGCCAGGGTGACTGAGTGCCGAGTGACTGACCACCTGCTAATCGTGGGTCTGGAGCTGACGGCTGACCGGCAAGGCTGTTTCCGGAGGGTGATGATCGGACTCCGCCCTGTGGCTGCGAATTCGACGCGTACATCAATTCGGAGTTGGCGGCTGCGGGGACAAACTGATTCGAATTGTGCTGCCCGAAGGACGCCGTTCGATCGTATATTGCGAGTAGCTGTTGCAACTTTGCTGGTGAAAACTCTGCGTATTTCTGGCGACTGGATTCTCGCAATGCCGGTGGATCAAAGGCGACCAGTCGGTCGATAAGCACGCCAACTTCAGCTGGATCGGATGCTGCGCGAGGCTGCCCCAGTGGGATCACACTGGAGTTTGTCTGGCCGGCCTGATCGCTGGCTTCAAGTCGAGCGAGAATCTGCCGCGCTCCGGCGATGTCGCCTTGCTCCGTGCGGGCGTTTACTTCGGCGATCATGCGTCGCCGTGACGCTTCCTGCGGATCGGTTTTCGACGCAAGAGGGTTGCGCATCATGGTACAGCCGGAAGTGATTCCAACCAGAACCAGAACAAGACACGCTACAGTCGACAGTCTCATGTCGGCATCCTTGCCTGCAGAGAACTCTTCGGAAATGGCCTGCCGAAACTGCAGAGACGCCGCTCAAATGAAGCGTTCGCACGACCGCAGTTTTCGATCACGCAGCTCCGTTCCGCTTATCGAATCAGGAGATATTCTGCTCCTGAAAACTCGATATTTGTGGATCAAAAGCGCGTAACACAAGCCGCTGAGGAGGGGATTTGTGATGTGAATTCCTTACCGGAAGACCGGCAAGGCGCGGGACAATACTGGAAATTCCCAAAACGCGGCAATACCAGCAGATTCGCCGAATTCCCGCGACTTACTCCGACAGGCATTCCGGTACGTATCGTCCAGGATGATTACCCGATGAGCTTCAAGCCTTCGAAGACCTGGCGGCGGTTACGTGAGCGGTGATGTCCATTTCTACTCGATTTCCTGGCGACGATGCAGCAAGGCCTGGATCAAAGCCTCGCCGTAAAAACGCCTGAGGAGTTCGGGCGGTTGAGTAACGGTGTTGCGGGGCAGTTCGAAGGTGACGGACGGGATGTCCCACGTGACTTCGGCGTCGCTTTCCAGCGATCCGGTGCGACTACCGAACTTCTCGACGGGGAGCGGGCACAAGTTTCGAGTCAGATCGCGGTGAGTGGGAGATGTCCTTGCCCGAATCATCGCTCCAATACAGAATGTTTTGATACGCAGTTGGGTCTCGATCTGCTTCTCGATGAGTGACACGTCTCATGCAAAAGTCAGCCCACGAAACGGTGTCTCGGCGTGATTATCTTCGTGCTGGAGCATTGGCACTTGGCAGCCTTGGTCTCGCCGACATTCTTCGGTTACAGGCCGCTGCGGATTCGGCCCGGCCGCAGCCGCGGAAGTCCGTGATCATGATCCATCTGCTTGGAGGACCAAGTCATATCGACATGTACGATATGAAACCGGACGCTCCGGCCGAGTATCGCGGTGACTTTCTTCCCACTGCTTCCAATGTGCCGGGCATGGAAATTTGCGAACTGATGCCTCAGCAGGCGCAGATTGCAGACAAGCTGGCCATTGTGCGCGGCATTCGGTTTTGTGGGGCTCACGATACTTATCAGTTGCTGTCCGGCTATCGCGAACGGCCGGTGACAACTGGCAAAGTTGGCAAGAACCCGCGACCAGCGTTCGGCTCGGTAGTTAGTAAGCTGTGGGGTGAGCAGGTTCGATCGATCCCGCCGTATGTCAGCCTGGGCGATCTGCGATTGCTCGCCGGATACGACGAGATCGAGACTCCCGCGTGGCTCGGCCCGGCCCATTCGCCGTTCCGTAGCGACGGTCCCGGCCACGTAAACCTGACGCTCAACGGGATCACACCG
>JBLFXD010000714.1:0-4125 GCA_047611045.1 Planctomycetaceae bacterium
CAGGATGAGCGACTGTTACCTCCTGCGGCTTCGCCGCACAGGTTGCAAGCAACCTGTGCCACCCATGTAGAAGTCAAGCGGCCTTCGACGAACTCACACGAGAAGTCAGCAGATGCACGGCCGCACTCAGCGTATGCAACGTCTCGTCCAGCGAGGCTGTTGAGTCGTCGTTTTCGAGCCGGTCGATGATCGCGTGCTGAGTCTCGGTCAACTGACGCTGACTGACCGACATTTGATCGAGCGATTCAGCCAGCAGTTTTTGAGCAGCCGTCTGATTCGAAAGCGAGTCCCGACAACCGGCCAGCGTCTGCGACACCGCCGTGCTGAGTGAAGATTCCAGCTCGTTCTGATGCCGCAGCAACGTCTCGCCCCAACTGGTCCGCAGCTCTCCGAGGTTCGACTCCCAAAGCGACACATGCCTGGCCAGCAAAGCTTCTGTCTGCTCAAGCATCCGCCGCGCAGCCGCCGATTCCGCTTCCACGAGCGGACTCGTTGCCGCTTCTTCTTCCGGGAAGTAATTCGTGACGAGATCCAGCGCGAGGATCTCAACATCCGCCAGCACGGACTTCTGAGTCTTCTCGACAAACGCCGAAACAAAAACCAGCACCAGCGAGAGACTTAGCGACAAGGCCGTCGTACCAAACGCCACGCCCAGTCCCGACGCGACCATCCCGAACGATGATTCCAGCTTGGCCGGATCAAGATTCTCGATCGCGTGCGTGATCCCGATGACCGTTCCGAGAAAGCCGAGAATCGGCACCGCCCAGGTGATTGTTCGAACGAGCGAGTAGCTGCTGTAAAGTTGCTCGCCCGCGAACTCGGCAAGGTATTCAAGATGAGCGTTCAGTCCCGCCGCCGTCCGCCGACCGAGAACGAACTTCGTGACCCCGTGAAACCGCTGAGCGAGCGATGTCTCTCGGGATTTGCTCGGCAATCGAGTGAACAGCTTATTCAGCTGAGCGGCGTTCGATACCGCCGTCGCGCCGGACGATTTCAGCACCGGCTTCCATTTCAGGGCGTCGCGATCGGCTCCTACGGAAAGCCACTTCCCCCCGAGAGCCGCCATTCCCATCCAGAACAGAATGGTCGTTCCATAAGCCAAGGGGTGACCGCAGAACAGCGTCTCCAACGACGCCCGATAACTCGGCACCAGCGGCAGCACGACCTTTATCAGTCCGAGATAAAAGACCCCGGCCGCGACCGCTCCCGTCAGAACGGGCGAACGGAACAGAGTTTCGGCGATAGACGCTGACGGGCGATCGTCCAGCGGATCCTCTTCCAGCTCCCACCCGGCGCCGTCCACTTCCAGCATGGAGTCGTTCAGCTCCAACACGGCGGCGTCTTCGGACAGGCCGCTCGATGTGGCCCCCCGAATTTCTGAGCGATCTGAACTCTGACGATTCTCCACCCGAAATCCCCCAACCGCGGATATCGTCGAAGAAAAACTGGAGACGCAATGTCCACCTCACCGCGCGATTCGCGCAGCGTTCCCCCGACTGATTCATTCGTCAGAATCGGCAAACTCAAGCAGCCGGGTCCAGAAATTCGCGGCTTCGCAGGACGGAAAGGGACATTGCCGACTCAGTTGGTAGTCGCCGCGCTCGCCGGTACTATGCCGCCGACGGGCGTCGGGCCTTCTTCACCCCCACACAATGTCTGAGCGGATCCACGATGGCAGAGCTCTTTCACGAATGCGGAGTTGCCGCGATTTACTACCTTGGCGACGGCGACCCGAGTCGTTTTTCGCCGGCCCAGGGAGGCGAACAGGCTTCTCGCCTGATCCCGCGAATTCTGCTCGACATCCAGAATCGCGGTCAGCTTTCCGCCGGAATGACAACGTTTTGTGCCAAACGGAAACAGTTGATTGATACTCACAAAGAGGTGGGATCAGTCAACGAAGTTTTCCACATGGCTCATCACGATGTTTACGACGAGCTGATGTCCGAATACGCCGGACCGGCCGCGATCGGTCACGTTCGATACGCCACCTGCGGCAAGGACGACCGCAGTTACGCTCAGCCATTCGAGCGACATCACATCGAAAAAGCCAAATGGTTCAGCTTTGGCTTCAACGGCCAGCTCTCGAACTACCAGGAATTGAGGGAAGAAATCCTACGGGACGATTCGTTCCATCTCGCCCGCGAGACCGACACCGAAATCCTGATGCACATCCTTTCCCAGGAACTGCGACAGGAAATTGAAGCCGGCGGAACCACAAATCTGATCACCGTCCTGGAACGACTCGCTCAACGACTCGACGGTGCCTGGAACGTCGTCTTTCTGAACGCTCTCGGCGACATGTTCGTGGCCCGCGATCCGCTCGGCATCAAGCCGATGTGCTACGCCATCGAAGACAACATGTTCGCCGCCGCCAGCGAAAGCGTCGCTCTGTCGAACATGGGCTTCAGCGATGCGGCCATTCAGAGCCTTGAACCCGGCCACGCGATCATCATCGAAAAGGGCGAGCTGCGCATCGAGAAGTTTGCCGAAAGCCCACGCAAAGCTCACTGCTTCTTCGAGTGGATTTACTTTGCCAATGTCGCCAGCACGCTCGACGAACGAGGCGTCTACCTGACACGTAAAGCTCTCGGCGAAGAACTGGCTGCCCAGGAGAAGGCATCCGGAATCGAAATCGACGAAGACACCGTCGTCGTTCCAGTCCCCGACACAGCCAAAGCCGCCGCCGACAGCATGGCCTACGCATTGGGAGTGCCGTCGCTCGAAGGTCTGATCCGCAACCGCTACATAGGCCGAACATTCATCGAGGGACGTAACCGCGCCGAAAAAGTCCGGGCAAAGTACACGCCCCTCCGAGAAGTGCTTGAGAACAAAAAAGTCATCCTCGTCGAAGACACGATCGTTCGGTCAACGACGATGAAAGCTCTGATCTCGCAACTTCGAGAGCGAGGCAAAGTCAGCGAACTCCACGTTCGAGTCGCCTGCCCGCCAATCGTCGCTCCGTGCTTTTACGGAATCGACATGTCGACGATCAACGAACTGTTCGCTCCGCAGTTTCTCAACGGCGGCGAGATGACTCCGGAAGTCGAAGCCGCCATGGCCGAAAGACTCGGCGCCGACAGCCTGAAGTATCTGCCCCGGGAAGCCATCTCCCGCTGCGTCGACCTGCCAGCTTCGAGCTTGTGTCAGGCCTGCGTTGACACAAAATACCCGACGCCGTGCGGCCAGAAACTGTACCAGCTCGCTTGGGACGCCAGCCTCAACGGCGAAGACACCGGCGGCCGAACCTACGACACCCCGCTGATTACAACGCGAACATAGGCGCATCACCGGTTTAGCTGGCACGTCACCGTAGGGCATGTCAAGCGCAGCGCCGGCGTACCATCTGGGCGGTGGCCGGTAAATCGGATGGTACGCCAGCGCTGCGCTCGACATACCCTACGCATCGTGACTGCCGACAAATTGCAGAGTCGTCCATAAGCAGCACGACTCGAAAACCGAATTTTGCCTGTTAACTTCTCAGACCTCTTTGCGGGTAAACGGCAACGAGAATCCCACACAATCAGGAGCAATCGGTGAGTGCGGCAGCGTCGCCAGAAACGAAGACACCTTCAACAGGGCTGGGTGATCGAATCCGTCAGCTTCTGGAGTTGATCCGTTTCAGCCATACCGTCTTTGCGCTGCCGTTCGCTCTTCTCTCAGCGGCGATCGCCTGGTTCCAGCCGGACACCGTTTTCCGGTGGCAGGATCTGGTCGGCATTCTGCTTTGCATGGTTTTCGCCAGGTCAGCGGCGATGGCCTTCAACCGGCTTGTTGACGCGAAGATCGATGCCGGAAACCCGCGCACAGCCGGGCGTCACATTCCCGCTGGGATCCTCTCAGCGAGATCAGTCACCGTGTTCACAGTCGTCTGCTCGGCAGCGTTCATCGGCTCGACGCTGATCTTTCTGCCGAAGCAGCTTCCCATCATTCTGTCCGTGCCTGTCCTGCTTTTTCTGTTGAGCTACTCGTACGCCAAACGCCTAACCGTCTGGTGCCATTACTGGCTGTCGACGGCGTTGATGCTGTCCCCGATCGCGGCGTGGATTGCGGTTCGCGACGAGTTCGCAATCGTGCCCGCTCTGCTTGGCCTGGTGATTTTCTTCTGGGTCGGCGGCTTGGACATTA
>JBLFXD010000715.1:0-4123 GCA_047611045.1 Planctomycetaceae bacterium
GGAAGCCTGAGCCGCCCGTGGATGACTCGCCGAATTACCTCGATCCGAAGACGCTGGCTCGGCTGAACGGGCTGGACCTGAAGGCTCGACTGATCGTCGAAGGGTTCGTCTCTGGCCTGCACCGAAGTCCGTACCACGGATTCTCCGTCGAGTTTGCCGAACACCGCGAGTACGTTCCTGGCGACGATCTGCGGTACGTCGACTGGAAGGTATTCGGCAAAAACGATCGCTACTACCTCAAGCAGTTTGAGGAAGAGACGAACTTTGCGTGCAGCCTGCTGCTCGACACAAGCGAGTCGATGAATTACCGCTCAGATTCGGCCCCAATGAGCAAGCTCGACTACGCCAAGCATGTCGCCGCCGCAATTGCCTACCTGACGATCCAGCAGCAGGACGCGTCGGGCCTGGTGACCTTCGCCGATGCCGTGCAGGATTTCGTTCGACCTTCCAGCCAGCCATCTCACTTGCGGCAATTGTTCCACATCATGGAGCACGCCGAGCCGGGTGGCGACACGTCGCTCGGGCCGGTGCTGCATGATCTCGCCGAGCGAATTCGCAAACGAGGCCTCGTCATCATCTTCAGCGACCTCTTTGACGATCCCGACACGCTTCTGATGGGGCTCAAGCATTTTCGGCATCGGCGACACGACGTCAGTGTCGTGCAGGTAATCGATCCAGCCGAACAGGATTTCCCATTCGAGGAGCCGACACTTTTCAAAGGAATGGAACAGCCGCTGGAGTCGCTGACCGAGCCACGATCCATCGCGAAGGCATACCGCGCCGAGTTTGCCGAGTTTCTCAGCACCGTAGGATCAGGGTGTCGCGACCTGGGGATGAGCTACCACTTACTCCGCACGGATCAGCCGCTCGATACGGCCCTCACCGCATTTCTGCAGGCGCGTTCACGAATGGGGCGGAACGTCTAAGCCGACCGCGTCGACTCACTCTTCGTTGGCGATGCCCTTCATGATGACTAACGTGCGGTCATCCAGATTGCGACCTCCGGTGTGTGCTTCGTATTGCGTCCAGATGTTCTCCAGAATCTCAGAAGCAGTCCTCTCGGCATGCCCTTCCAGGGCCGACAGGATGCCATCGTTGAGGAACATTTTCTGTGACGCACTGCGAGCTTCCACGATTCCGTCGCTGAAGAGAACGAGCAAATCGTCCGTCCCCATCGGCAGCGACGCACACGAATAGTCAGCCGCTTCGACTACTCCCAGTAGCATGCCCTGAGACTCTAACGACCGAACTTCTCCGTTCCGGACATAAAGCGGCGGCGGATGACCGGCATTCGAGTAGGTGAAGATGCCCGTTTCCTGATCGTAGATGCCAACGATTAACGTCAGAAACTGCTGGCAGGCCGTGACGTGAAACAACGCGCGGTTCACAATGGCAAGCATCTGATCGGGCGACGGAATCTGCCCGGGGTTCGCCTCAAGACAGGCATGTAAGGCGCCACGAGCTGCCGTCATGACGATCGCGGCAGGGATGCTGTCCCCCGAGCCGTCGCCAACCATGACCATTGTGCGTTTGTCATCAAGCCGAACGACGTCGCACAAGTCTCCTCCGACTTCGCATCGGCTGCGATTTCGGACCGCGATATCGCAGCCTGGAAAGCGCTCAGCGATATCGCAGAAATCAGCGGTCGCACTGGCGACAACATCGAGTTCGCGGACAAGTTTCTGCCGCTCATCACGTTCTGAGTAGAGGACGACTCTCTCGAATGTGTCGGCGATCTGGCTTCCGAAACCCTGCAACAGTTGAATTTCTTTGTCGTCGAGATCGCGCTGTCGCCGATCGTACAGCCACAGAGTTCCAACCGGCCCAGATTCGTTTCCGACCCTGACACACACGGCTGTGTTCATGTCCTCGGGCAGCCAGAAGTGAGGATTTTCAGTTCCACGGGAGACGGCACTGACGCCGATTTCGAGTGCTTCGAGGTCAAACGGCGACTGCGCCAGTGGACGACGTTTGGTGGGTATGTCGTTTTCGGCAACGTGATGCGACATTCGAAAGCGAATCGACCGCCCGTCCGGCGCCAGCACAAACAACGCGGCGCCGCGAAACTGCGGCAGGCAGACACTGGCTCGCAGCAGGGCTCGCAGTCGCATGCGAATGTCGTGGTCGTCTGGTTCTCGCGTGGTGACCAGAGCACCGATCTCGGTCGCCTGATGTGTGATCTGGCGGCGAGCGTTCAGGATCTGGTTGGTCTGCGCGGCAAGCAGTCCGGCCAGTCGATGAGCTGACTCGAACGATAGCTTTGGCTGATGGATTCCGGGGACGTCGAGATGGAAGGCTCCGACTTTGCGGTGCCCGTCAGAGATGTCTTCGTGCCAGCACCAGTCGAGTTCTCGACGGTCGAACCCGCTCTTTGCCTCACCAGTGTCTCGCAAAAATTTTAGCATCCAGCCTGTCGCATCCGAGAATTCCCGACAGATTCCATGCAACCAATCGTCGGTATTCGCGGCGCGGCGTTCATGACCTGTCTGAACTGAAGGCGGCATTGAGACCGTTTTCTAGGGTTACATTGCGGATCGGCGTGTCACGAATCTTTGATTGGCGTCACGCAACCTGCGCCACGTTGTGGATCGAAGCGAGTGAGTTTTCTTCTGGACCGAGCTCAATCGCGATGAAAGCTGCTGATTTTGGAGTAATGGTTGAAGTTGGAAGTCCGAGCGTCCTGACTGACCATGCAGGAGCGTCTATCATCGAACATCGGCGTTGGATGGCTTCCGGGCTGACTCAGGAATCACTTCGGAGGACACACGCCAGCTTCCTGCTGAATCAGGCAACCGCTTCGGCGGATCAATTCGATAGAGTTCGCGATACAGATTGCGCTAATCGTGCCGGTACTATCAGAGGCGTCTGGCTGCAGAGCCACCACACAGGAGAAAACGGTGAATTTGCTTCAAGAATTCCCTGTCGTCATCGAGCTGCCGGTTCAATGGGGTGACCAGGACTCGCTCGGGCACGTCAACAACGTGGTGTTTTTTCGCTGGTGGGAATCATCGCGGATCGCCTACGCGGAACAGATCGACCTGCTCGGTAAGGATCGAAGCGGACGGTTTGGCACCGTTCTGGCGTCAATGACGTGCGACTTTCGAAAGCAACTTGTGTACCCGGACATCGTGCTGATTGGTGCCCGCATCGGCCGCGTAGGAAATTCCAGCATCCACATCGAACATTGCCTGGTCAGTAAGAAGCTGAATGCCGTCGCGGCGGAAGCGGTGTCCGTCATGGTCTCGTTCGACTTCGAAAAGCAAACCAGTTGCCCGATCAACTCAGGCATCCGCGCAGCGATCCGAGGCCTGGAGCCGGAACGAAAAATCGCGGACCTGGATGAGTGAATCCGCACATCGTAGCTGACGATGCCTTGACCAAGGATCGCGGAAATTCCTCAGAATGCCGGACTCTGACTTGAAGGCCTGTTCAATCGTCGTAGTTCAGATTTCGCTTGATGCTGCGGGCTTTGGGGGAATCGATCCAGTAGAGCGGATCTTTATTCGTTTCCTTCGGACGGTCGCCTCGACCTTCGATGGCGACCTGATCCCATTTGCTACTGCCTTCGTCCGAACTCATCTGATAGTCCAGACCTTTCGGCCGGAACGCCGACGTCATGTACTCTGAGACTTCGTGGACCGGCTTGAAGACAGCACAGCCAGATAATTGGACAAGCAACGCTAATCCGACAAACTCGCGAACAACTCGCATGGTAGGAGCCCCTGATTGGGGAGAGAGGGTGGGAATTCGAGCGGAGAGGTTACGCCGTGACTACTTCTTCTCAGCCAGTTTCTTCTGAGCCAGTTCCTGAGTGATAAACACCGTCAGGGTGACTGTATCGCCCTCCTTAACTGTGGTACCTGCCACCGGTTTCTGATCGTAGACCTTGAAGACGCCACCAGGGTTGGTGGCAACTCGGCCCTGTCGGAACTTAAGCACGACTCCAGCAGCTTTCAGAGTTTTCTCGGCATCTTTCCAGTGAGCTCCCAGAACTTTCGGAAGCACGACCGGGCGAGCAACATCGCCACTTGTCTGCTGAATGGCCGGCATGTAAAGCGTCAAGGCGACAACCGAGCCATTCTGAACGGCGGTCTTCGGAGCCGGAGTCTGCTTCTGAACTCGG
>JBLFXD010000716.1:0-4112 GCA_047611045.1 Planctomycetaceae bacterium
ACGCGGTATAGCCACGGTGCCGCTTTCTGTTCGTCCCTGACCGCGTGCCCGTCCCGCAGAGCCGTTAACGCGACTTCCTGAAACAGCTCCTCGACGACGCCGGACTCCCGACTTCTAACCACCAGCACCGAACGCAGCCACCGGCCGTGCCGCTGAAGTTCCAACGGCCAGTCGATCGCCGGCCTGACGCCTGGTTGCGGAGTTGACGAATTGTTGTCCGAGTCTGTCATCGCACTCGTTAAAGGATGCGGGTCGAGTTGCTGTTTTCTGATTCTTTCGTTGTGTCTCAGGATAGGTGCCGTCGTTGGTTGTTTCCTTCGAGAAAAGATCGCCAGTTCGGGAAATTGTTTCGAAATTACGCGGCGAACTCGCCAATCGAAGTCAGCAGTTCGCGCGAGGCGGCTGTCAGAATTTCCTGGCAGGTTACGAGATCCTTCTGAGCAGTCAGAAGCGTGCAGACCGGTTCGTCCTTCTGAATCAGAGTCTCGATTTGCGGAATGTCCGCGACGGAAACGCTGGATTCTGCGTGACCATTGAAGGAGAGTCGCCGGACGAGCGGCACGATATCTGGAGCGGCAAAGTCGCGTTCCGCATAGACGATCAGCTTGCCGTAGATCGGCCATCCGCCGTCGAAAGACCGGGAATCCAGCAACGCTGCGGCTTCGGAACTGCGTCCGCGACAAGCATCAACATGCCACCGCATCAGCGGCCAGCCGAAGACATGCTCGTAGATCTCGGTCGACGCTGTGTAACGAGGATTAATTTCGAGCGTCCACAGCTCGCCCGTTTCGTCATCCAGGACGAAGTCGATCCCGAAGAGGCCTCTCAGGGTTGCACCTTCAGCTCGAACACCGGCTGCAATTGCTGATCCGATTCTTTGAGCGAGCGCGAAAACGCGGTTTGAAGCTTCAACCGCCGCGTCATGTTTTGCAGTTGCCGAGTCTCGCTCCCTCTCCCTCGAAACATTGGCGCGTTCGGCGTTGGTTGTGTGAAGCTCCTGCCCCGCCAATGTTTTGGGGGAGAGGGCCGGGGTGAGGGGGCCTGCACCGGATTGCGATTCCCCCTCACCCCAACCCTCTCCCCTACGAATGCGGGGCTCCCGTGAAACAGGTTGGGATCCTTTTCCTGCCGCATTCGCAGGGGAGAGGGGGCGAAATGTCGAAACATCGTCGATGGAAAGCGGCCCGAACGATCCCGAGTAGGCGTAGCAAAGCTCGCCAGCGTCGCTGCCTCGGCAGACTTGTTCGCACATTCCGATGAGCCGTGCGGAATTCTCGACACCAAGATACAGTCCCGAAATCACGCGACCGCGAGCCTTGCGTTGTAAGTAGCGGCTGCCGAAGTCGACCGATCCGACACTGCCGCCTGGGAAATCCTGGACGCCGATTCCCGCGGCACTGGCAAGCGGTTTGACCATCCACTCGCCGGATTCCGGAATGGTCGAAACCGGAACGATGACTGGTAGACTCGGCAGCGACGCCTTTGTTAGCGTATCGGCAAGCCAGGTGGGATCACGCAGTTTCGACAGCGTTTCGCGGCCGCAGCCGCAGAGCCGCCTCAGTTGCGAGAGTTTCTCGACGAGTGCCGGGTGATTCTCCAACGCTCCCGTGTAGAGCCATTCGGCCTGCGGAGCCGACTGGATTGCCGAGACAATTTCGTTCGGCCAGTCGGTGACGGTGTGGACGTCGTCGGAGATTTCAACGAGGTCCCGATCGCCAAACTGGTCGATGCACCACGGCCTGAATCCGGCACGAACTGCTGACTGGGCAGCGGCTCGGACGCTCGATCCGACAATGATTAGCGGTTCTGGATCGGACATTTGTCGGATTTGTTGAGAATTCGTGCAGAATTGGGTGGTCGGCAGTCTTTGCGAAATTCGGCAGACGGGTTGACCGGACGCTTGTCAGCGGCGAGGTCAAATCCAATGATACCGCAAATCAAATGGAGCTGGCGGTCGGTTCGGCTGCCGCCTCAACTCAAACTTTCAGACGGCGATGTCAGCCGTCATGTTCTGACCGGCTTCGCCGTCGCGGAACTTTACAGGAACCAGAGTAAGACAACAGGAGAAACCCATGTCGTTGTTCATCGGTGAAGCACTGGTCGGAGACGGAAACGAAGTCGCACATATCGATCTCATGATCGGTGACAAGAACGGTCCTGTGGGCATGGCATTCGCCAACTCACTGGCTGATCAGAAGGCTGGACACAGCAACCTGCTGGCTGTCCTCGAGCCAAACCTGGCTGTCAAACCAGCCACTGTCATGATCACCAAAGTGACGATCAAAGGCGCAAAGCAGGCCGTGCAGATGTTCGGACCAGCTCAGAAGGCTGTCGCCGACGCTGTCGCCGAGTCAGTCTCCGAAGGCGTCATTCCTAAGGATCAGGTCGAAAACCTGGCCATCGTTTGCGGCGTGTTCATTCACTGGGACGCTGAAGACGACAAGAAGATTTACGAATACAACAAGGAAGCCACCAAGTTGTCGATCGCTCGCGCCATGAAGAACGAGCCAGGGATCGACGAAGTGCTGGCCAAGAAGGACGGAGCCAAGCACCCGTTCTACGCTGGCTAATCTTGCCGACTTTTGTGCTGATCAAGAACCCGGTTTCACCTCGAAGCCGGGTTTCTTTTTGCATCACGACATTCGTGTCAGAGGGTTTCAAGTGGCAGCAACCGACGAGCCGCTTCCAACACGAGACGACTTTGACCCGACTGGAAATTGTCTCGATGCGGATTGGGCATGGGGAAATTTTGGTGGGCTGAACCTGTCAGACGCCCATGTGAAGTTCTGCGAGGATGCTGACATCTATCAGGAAGACTTCATGTTTATGGGCGGCGTAGCGTTCTCCTATTACTTTCCGGTCATCGAACGCTACATTCGTGAATCCCGCATCGTTCCTGGAAGCGAATTTGAGTTCGAAGTCGAGGCGATGTGGATTCTTGCACATTGTATTAATAGCCAATTTACATCCCCCGATCCGCGCCCGTCGCCCGATCTTAGGAGTCGAATTGAGGAACTCGTTTCTCATGTTCGCAACAACTTGCCGCAATACTGCGAAGACGTCGACGAGCAACGACGTCTCGATTCTGCCTGGCAGGAATTGCAGGATCGAATGAGATCGTTCCATGAATCTGGCCCGCAGAGCAATAGCCATAATTCTTAATTTGAACACCACTCGACGTTGTATTCTCAGGCCTTAACTCGGCAAGTTCAGTCATCATGAAGAAAATTCTAATTCAGCTCGACACGGATCCGCTGCCGAGCACTTTTGATCGTGTCGTGGCGGTGGACTCGGATGTTGACGAGCTGTTTTCTTACGGCGGCGTCACTCCGGACAATGTGACGTCGCTCGTGCACGGGGCGATGTTTACTCGCGGCGGAGACGGGTTGAAGAATACGGCCATCTTTATCGGCGGCAGCAACGTCGCTGACGGCGAAGCTCTGCTGAAGAAAGTTCAGTCGGTGTTTTTCGGGCCGGTTCGAGTTTCGATTTTGATCGATTCAAACGGGTCGAACACAACCGCCGCTGCTGCCGTGCTGGCGGCTGGGAAGCATGTCGACCTTTCTCAAACGACGGCTTTGCTTTTGGGCGGAACGGGGCCGGTTGGTCAGCGTGCTGCTCAGATTCTGACGAACCTCGGCGCGACGGTTCGGATTGGTACTCGGTCGGCAGCCAAGGCTGAAGCGACGTGCGAAGCGGTCCGTTCCAAAGTCGAAGGAGCAAAAGTTTCCGCTCACGAAACGGGAACGCCCGAAGGGCTGGCGGCGGCTGCCGACGGTTCGGAAGTCATCATCGCGACCGGGGCCGCCGGAATTCAGTTGCTGTCGGCCGAGCAGCGGGCGACGCTTGGTTCACTGAAAGTGGCCATCGACCTGAATGCCGTCCCGCCTGTTGGCATCGAAGGCGTTGAAGTCTTCGACAAGGCGGTCGAGCAAAACGGAGTGTTCTGTTACGGAGCGATCGGCGTCGGCGGCACGAAGATGAAGATTCACAAAGCCGCCGTTCAGAAACTGTTCACGGCAAACGATCTGCTGCTCGACACGGCGGCGGTCTTTGAAATCGGACAGAACCTGTGAGCCAGAAACCGGACGAGAAAGCGGCTAGTCAGAAAC
>JBLFXD010000717.1:0-4109 GCA_047611045.1 Planctomycetaceae bacterium
TCGAGCAACTGCCGGACGTCTATTTTGCCAAGGGCGAGCAGCGACTGACCAATCTTCGCTACTGGACTCAGGGAATGGCCGACGGTCCGCCCGTTGAATCTCGTCCTCAGCAGAAGGCGATGTCGGGCGAGTCTCGCGGCGAACCGTAGGTCAGGCTCCGCCTTACGGAGTTTGGAATATAACTTGTCCATCCAACGCAGCCTCGGATTTCGTCAGGCAAAGCCTGACCTACGAGCGCGAGGATACCGCCGCACGTGATATTTCCGGCCGGCTCTGTCACGATACCCCGTTCACGTTGGCCGCTTTCAAATGTCTTCTCGACGAACCGGAGACTTCCGCGATGCTCGTTTTCCGACACAGATCGTTAGCCGTTCTTCTGGTTGCCTGCGCGTTGCTGTCAGTACGTGATGCCGCAACCGCCCAACTCGCTTCAGCAAAACCGGCCGCAAAGCCAAAGGCAACGTTCGGGCCGTTTGAGGAGTGGGTGGCGTCAGTCGCGATCAGCCCGGACGGAGAGCACGTTGTCACTGGAACCTACGACGAAGTTCAGATTTCGAAACTCGGCTCGCCAAAGCCGATCCACGTCGTGAAGCACAAGCTGGGTCGAGTCCGATGTCTCGCGTTTTCACCGGACGGCAAGAAATTGTTCGCGGGCGGTTTTCGCAAGATCGTTGTGTTGAACTCGTCGTCGTGGAAAGTCGAGAACGAACTCAGCGGGCACCGAGCTTACGTGACAGATATCTCCGGTTCTCCCGATGGGAAGACTCTGGCTTCGACTTCGGAAGACGCGACGCTGCGGCTTTGGAATCTGTCGGACGGGACATCGCGAGTTCTGCATCAGGAAAAGGAAGACCCGATCACGGGCGTCGCTTTTTCTCCGGACGGCAGTCAGCTCGCAGTCGCATCCGGCGACGACACGCGGCCGACCCGGCCTGGGCATATCCGACTTCTCGACGCCGGCTCGGGGAAGGTGATTCACGAGCTGACAATGCACGATCGGGCGGCGACTGGTGTCGCGTTTTCACCGGATGGAAAACTGATTGCTTCGACGGGTCTGGATGAAATCGTCAGAGTCCACTTGGCAGAGTCCGGCAAACTTGTCCGGGAATACGACGGGCATTCCAGGCCGACGAACAAAGCCCGATTTCTTCCTTCAGGCAAGCACATCGTTTCTGCCAGCGGCGGACGAGCCGTCGGCAAGAACGAGCTTCACGTCTGGGAAGTGGCCACGGGCGAGACGGTCAACTCGATCGATTCGCACAAAGGCCCCGTGTTTGATGTGGCTGTTTCGCGCGACGGAAAATTGATCGCGTCGGCAAGCCGAGATAAGACCGCGAAGGTCTGGGAAAGCAGTGCTCTGACCGGGAGTTCTGGCGGAGCAGAAAGCGTCGTCGCTGGTGTCGGCAATCTGGCCGCGCTGGCGAATTCGCTGCTCGGCAAAACGGCAGGAGACGCTACGCAGGAGCCGAAGCCTGGCGATGAAAAATCGGCGGAATCGAATGCTGCTGACGCTGAGCCAAAGAGCAAAGTAGTACGCATCGGCATGATCGGACTGGACACTTCTCACTGCCTGGCCTTCACAAAGTTGCTGAACGATCCGAAGGCGACAGCAGACATTGCCGGGTTCCGCGTGGTGGCGGTTTATCCGAAAGGCAGTCCGGACATTGAATCAAGCACCTCGCGAGTGCCGGGTTACATCGAGCAGATGAAAAAGATCGACGTAAAGATCGTCAACGATCTGGACGAACTCGTTGGGCAGGTCGACGCCATTCTGCTCGAAACAAACGACGGCCGGCCTCATCTGGAACAGATCATCCCGGCGTTGAAAGCGGGGCTGCCGGTCTTTGTCGACAAGCCGATTGCTGGTTCGGTTACAGATGCTGTCGCAATGTTTGAGCTCGGGCGGCATTTCAAGACGCCGCTGTTCTGTTCGTCGTCGCTGCGTTTCTCTGATGGCCCGCAGGCTTTGCGAGCCGGCTCGATCGGGAAAATTCTTGGCTGCAGCACCTACTCACCGTGCTCGCTTGAGAAGACTCATCCCGATCTTTTCTGGTACGGAATTCACGGCGTGGAAATGCTGTTTACCGTGATGGGGACCGGCTGCGAATCCGTCACGCGAGCCAGTTCAAAAGACTTCGAACTGGTCACCGGATCCTGGAACGACGGTCGCATCGGAACCTTCCGAGGAATCCGGTCCGGAAAAAGCGGATACGGAGGCACGGCGTTCGGCGAGAAAGGAATCGTCCCGGTTGGCCAGTACAACGGGTACCGCCCGCTGGTTGTCGAGATTGTGAAATTCTTCAGGACTCGCGAGGTGCCCGTCACTCCAGAGGAGACTCTGGAAATCTACGCGTTCATGGAGGCGGCCGACGAAAGCAAACGCCAGAACGGAGCTCCTGTGACCATCGAAAGTGTCATGAAGAAAGCACGAGCCGAGGCGGCTGCGAAGGTCAAAGAGATCCTTGCACGGAAGTAACGCACACGTCGCGTTCGGATGTGTCATCTGATTCCGTTTTGTCAGCTGAACCTGGCGACGGACGCAGCGAAGCATCGCAAGAATCCTGTACCAATCCGGGTTGTGGCTGCTATCCTGCACGTTCGAATGTTGGCTTCGAAATTGGCTTGATTCGAACTCCGACACACTTCATCCATCACTTCGAATGTGGCATTCTGGTCGGCCAGCGACGGTTTTCTGCGAAGACTGCTCGTTTCGAGCCTTCAGAGTCACGAGGCAATCGTCGATGTCAATTGCGTCACTTCTTCCTGGTTCGATGTCGTCTGGAGAAATCCAGATCATCGACCCGGATCGTGGCGCTGAGATTCTGCGACGACACGAACTGCTTTCAGAGTTCATGAAAGAGCAGTCCTTCGACGGTTTGCTGCTGACTCGGCCGAGTAATTTTGCGTGGGCAACTGTCGGTGGAAACAGCACTCGCGGAAGTCTTTCGGACACGACGGCGGCGTTGTTTGTTTCGCCGGAAGCTCGTGTCGTGCTGACTCGGAATACGGACTCCGGGCAATTGTTCGATCGAGAAGTCAACGGCCTCGGGTTTCAGCTCAAAGAACGAACCTGGCAGGAAGACCTGCATCTGTTGCTGGGGGATCTCTGCCGCGGTCGTAACGTGGCTGCCGACTTTCAATTCGAGCGGTGTCAGGATGTCTCGCCGCATCTGAACGGAATGCGGTTGCCGCTGAGCAAGACCGAGCGTAAGTCGCTACGCGTGACCGGCAGCTTGGTCGCTCACGCGGTCGAAGCAACGGCTCGATCATTTCGGCAGGGAGACTCTGAAGCGGAGATCGCCGGACAGCTGGTGCACCGACTTTACCGTCACAAAGTGATTCCCGAGCGGATTCAGATTCTCGCAGACGGTCAGGGGCAACGTTACCGGCACTGGAGCTTCGGTGACGATAAGGTTGAGAGTTTGTGCACGATCGCCGTCGTCGGCAGACGCGAAGGTTTGCATGTCGGTGCCGCTCGAACAGTCAGCTTCGGAAAGCCGCCGACGGAATTCCGCAAAGCTCACCTCGACACTCTGCTGGTTCAAGCAACCGGCATGTTCTTCTCGCAGGACCAGTGGGAAATTTACGAAACGTGGAATCGGGTCGAGCGAATCTACGAGAAGTTCGGGCACTCGGAAGAGTGGCATTTTTCTGACCAGGGATGTGTCACGGGTTATGAACTCTGCGAAGCCCCCATCGTCCCCAAAAGTCAGCTGAAGCTTTCTGCAGGGATGCCGATTTTCTGGCAATCGTCGATTGAGCAAGCGATGTCAGCCGACACGATCCTGGTCGGCGAAAAAGGATTCGACGTTCTGACACCGATGGATAACTGGCCGGTCGTCAAAGTCGACGTCAAAGGCGTCTCGATTCAAAGGCCGGACGTACTGATCCGTTCCGAATGACGTTGTCCAGATTGCAGCTCGGTCGATTTGGACTGGGTAGTCACGGGTCATCGGCCAAAGCGTTGTTCGAGAAGGCGTCCAGGTCTCCTGGCAGCAGCACAGGTCTGGTATAGTCAGCCTGACTTTCGAGGCGGCCAACCGCGAACCCCCAGACTGACGATGATAAAGACGCAAACTGAGGAGCACTGATGCGTGCGCTCTGTTCGA
>JBLFXD010000718.1:0-4102 GCA_047611045.1 Planctomycetaceae bacterium
ATCGGCATGTCAAACGGCAGGTAAATCTTTGCCGCTCCGCCACCGTTGAAACGATGGCAATGAGCACAGTTGACGTGCAGGTAAGACCGGGCGCGTTTGCCGAGATCAGTCGACCCGTCGAAGGGGTCGACCAGTTGCGGCCGTTCGTCTAATGGCGGTGCAGGTTCCGCCACGGCAAATGAATCGTTCGCCGGCAAGTCCTGCGGCGCCTCGTGAAAGACTCCGAGTCGTTGCAGAGCCGCCAGCTGGTTTCCGCCGGTTTGCTCGTGAGGTCGATTCAGCTGGGCGACGTTGAATGCCAGCGAGAATTCAGCCCACGGATTGTGACAGCGGATGCACTCCATGCGGGATGGAAACTTCCATCTCTGGCGTCGGCTGCCACCGGGAGCGGTTTCGTCATTGACCTCGAAAGTCGCCGCCGCGCCTCCAGCTTCGACGAGTTCAGCGTCGGTCTGGTTAGCGTTCCAGCGGTAGCTGTAGCCTCGCCAGTCGTACCCGTTGAAGTGAAGAATCTGAGTTTCAATTTTTCGTTCGGACACAGGCTCGCCGCGAACCATTTCAAGTGACAGAGTTTTCATCAGCACCGCGTCGTTTGGGAAATCCATCGTCCGCTTAAACATGGATCCGCCAACAGCGGTGGGGCGATTCTGCAAACCGATCGAGCTGTCGTTGGTTAGTCCGAGCCATCGTTCGGCGGTGGCATAGTCTGACCACTGAGCCGCCTGGATCGAAAACGGAACAACGCCGTCTGCCGGCTCGTGGCTGCCGACTGAACGAAACAGTCCGGTCTCGCTCAGTCGTCGAGGGAAAGCTGCCTGAGTGTTCTCAACGTCGTTTCGAACGAGCTCGTGAATCGTGCCGCTGTCATGATCGAGCAGGAGTAATTCTCCGTCGTTGCGTTCCGCGAACCCGACGATGCGAACGGAAGGCTCAACCAGCTCTCGGCGTTGGCCGTACTTCTCACCGTCGACAGGGATGCCCCAGAACCGGCGAGTTTCCCAGTCGCCAAAGATGTAGTGGCCTTTGAGTTCCGGCAGTCGTTCGCCGCGATAGACAAAGCCGCCTGTGATGGATGCGCCTTCCGTATGAGGGATCTCGGCGACCGCAGGTACGATGGGCGTGGGGCCAGGTCGTCGTTCTGTGTGAACCGGTTGCTGGCCTTCGAACAGGCTCCACCCGAAATTGTCGCCGGCGTTCGCCTGGTAAACGAGTTCCCATAATTCCCAGCCGACATCACCGACCCATAGCTTTCCCGTCTGCCGGTCGAAGCTCATCTTCCACGGATTTCGCATGCCGTAAGCCCAGACTTCGCCGCGAGCCCCGTCCAGTTTGACGAACGGATTGTCATCAGGAATTGAGTACGCTCGCTCGGCTTGCGGCCGATCGACGTCGATTCTCAGTACCGAGGCCAGCAGATCGCTCACGTCCTGACCGGTGTTGAGTCCGTCAGGTGGAAACGCGGCGCCGGCGTCACCGGTTGAGACAAACAGCATTCCGTCATGACCGAATTTCAGACAGCCACCATTATGACCGCCGGCTTGCCAGCTGATGATGAGTGTTTCCGAATCGACAATGGCTCGCGGCGGATCATTCCCGTCGGCCCTGACTTCGACGACTCGCGTCCCGTCGAGTTTCTTCGCACCTTTGGACTGCCTGTAGTTCACGGTGTAGCAAACGTAGAACTTGCGATTGCTGGCGAATTCCGGATGAAACGTCAGGCCATAGACCGATCCGAATGTTGCCTGGTTTCCTTCTCCGAGCATCGCGTTGAGCCGCCCAACCAGCTCGTTGACGTCCAGGAACAGGTCCGCCTGTTCGCAGTCCGGGTCGTTCGGAATCGAATAAATCCGCCCTTTCTGCTCGGCCACAAACAGCCGATCCGTCGATGGAGCGTTTGTTAGAACCGTGGGCTGCTCGAAGCTAAGTCCTGTAAAAACCCGCTGGGCACGGTACGGCAACGGCGGTTCCGGGCTGCCCTTCACTCGCGACGTCGTCCACGGCTTGCGACCGTCGCTGTGAGTCGTGCCGTCTTTCACTTCATCCGCCCGTGACTGGCTGCAGAACGCCAGGAAAACGGCCGTCACAACGGCGTGTTGAAGAATCATCGCAAGGTGTTGGTTGGTTCTTTTCATAGCGGAGAATTCTACCGCTGTCCCTCGTCAGAAATCATGCGTTCGAGCAGTTCTCTTGACTTGGCTGCCAATTTGAGAGGTTGTCGGCGCGGGCACTGGAATCTGCAACAATCCCCAAACGACGAGCTTGAACGAATTCTGCTGAGCAGAGGCTGAGCGTCGTAGTGTGGTTTCCACCTGCCAGTACCGAGACGCATGATGCCCGGACGTTTTGAGACGAGCCGCCGCCTGTTTGAGCGTTCTAAGGATGACAGCAATTCCAACGGGGAGGGGCATCACTCGAAGAAACCACAGGCGCGCGATCGGTCGGCGAAGGAGTTGGTCGCCAGCTTTCTGAAGTTGTTGAAGCCGCATCGTTCGGCGGTGATTGCGTCGCTGGGGACGGTGACTCTGGCGACGGGGCTGTCGCTGGTGCCGCCAGCGGCGACGAAGTTTGTGGTTGACTACGTGCTGGCTGATAAGCCGTTGCCGCCGAGTTTTCCGGGATGGCTGCCTCAGGAACGGAGCACGTTGCTTCTCGCCACGACGGTCGGTGTTCTGCTGCTGACGTTTTTCAAGGTGGGAATTCATATCTGGGGCCGCTGGCATGCGACTCGGATTACCATGCTGCTTCGGATGGCGGTTCGGAAGCAGACTTTTGAGCACGCGATCCGGCTGCCGCTGCATCGCGTGCAGGAACTGAAGTCGGGCGGCGCGGCGAGCATCGTCCGACAGGACGCGGAGAGCGTCGGCGATCTGCTGTTCGGGCTGATCTACAATCCGTGGCGAGCCGTCGTGCAGCTGACCGGGACGCTGGTGATTCTGTCGCTGGTTGACTGGCGATTGCTGCTCGGAGCGATCGTGATTATGCCGATCGTCTATCTGACTCACAAAGCCTGGATCGGCCGGATCCGTCCTCAACATCGAGGCGTGCGCGCTCAGCGAGAAGAAGTGGACGCACTCGTCACGGAATCCTTCGGCGGGATGCGAGTTGTCAGAGCATTCGGCCGGCAGCGCAGCGAGACCAACCGCGTGATGCGCGGAAATCATCTGATGGGACGTCGGCAACTTTACGCGTGGTGGCTGACGCGAACGATCGAGGTCGTCTGGCTGACGCTGATTCCGGCGGCGAGTGCGATTCTGCTCGTTTATGGTGGCTGGCGAGTGCTTGATGACGTGCTCACGCTCGGCGATCTGATGATGTTTCTGGTTTATCTGTTGATGATGCTGGGACCCGTGTCGATGCTCGCTCAAAGTGCGGCGCAGTTGCAGAATGGACTGTCCGGGCTTGATCGAATTCTCGACCTGCTCGATGAGCCTCGTGAAACTTCAAACGTCGACTCGACCGTCGTGAAGAAGGACGAGGTGAAAGGTCACGTCGAACTTCGAGGCGTCAGTTTCCGCTATCCAAATTCGGATGACTTCGCGTTGAAAGACGTGTCGTTAGACGTCGCCGCCGGAGAAACGATCGCGTTTGTTGGTCCAAGCGGCGCGGGCAAGACGACGCTGTCGAATCTGGTGGCTCGGTTTTACGACCCGACGGAAGGTCAGGTACTGCTCGACGGTCGTGCTGTTTCTGAACTTGAGATCGAGAGTTTTCGTCGACTGCTCGGCATCGTCGAACAGGACGTGTTTCTTTTCGACGGAACCATCGCCGACAACATTGGCTATGGCGGCCGTCATGCGTCCGAACAGGACATTCAAGACGCAGCAGAAGTCGCCAACATCCGGGAATTCATCGAAGGCCTCCCGAATTCCTACGACACACTGATCGGTGAACGGGGAGTGCGACTCAGCGGCGGACAGCGTCAACGAGTGGCGATCGCGCGAGCGGTTCTGGCCGACCCGAAGATCCTGATTCTGGACGAGGCAACCAGTAACCTCGACACGGAAAGCGAACGTCTCATCCAGACGGGCTTAACGGAGCTGATGAAGAATCGCACGAGTTTCGTGATCGCTCACCGCCTGAGCACCATCGCCCATGCCGATCG
>JBLFXD010000719.1:0-4095 GCA_047611045.1 Planctomycetaceae bacterium
TGCCCCGCGCAGCCGCCACTGTCTCCGATCTGGCTGCCCCTCACCAATACAACAACCACAATCTTCTCTTAACGCTGCGCACTCCACACCTTCCGCGAATGTTTACGTCGAACGACTGGTATGTCGTTACCACAGAAGCGAGTCGACTCTTTCCAGTGGTCGCCGTTGCGAAACAGCCGGATTACGGAAACGGTGTGTTGTGTGCCGTTTCGTGTTCGTGATCGACGTATTCGACCGACGATCGTTCCGCGGCGTATTTCGTGGGCGGTGGTAGACTTCATGATAATTCAATTGCTCGCTGGAAAAGGCCGTGACGGCGATCCGAAGACCGTCGCCACAGCGAAAAAACCTTGTGCCACTAAACCGCCATCGCCACCGAACGGAGTGGTTCGACCATCAGATTCTCCTTCAGCTTCGTGACGTTCCTCTGCCAGTCCGATTCGGATTCCTGTCTCCAGTCGGAGAACAGGTTTCCTCGGCCGACAGTCGTCGGATGCTGAGGAGCTACCGCTCCCATCTGCGCATTCGAGCGGAAGCTCGGAGCAAAGCGGCGTACGCCGCCCCGGATACCAGCAGACCCGATGCTTGTGGCACACGAGCCAGTGCGAACGATGGATGTTGAGGCGGACATCCTGTTCAAAGCACAGCGGACAGACTCCGAAGTCGCCGGGATCGACACCTTCGGGAACTTCATCGAGCATCGTCGTCGAGTAGTCTGCCAACCATCGGTCAACCAGCAGAACTCTCCGATAGATGTGTTCCGTGCAGGGTTCGTCAGCGAAACTGCTCGCTTCCTGGTCCAGCATTTCCTCGATGATTGTCCGCAGCGCTTCTGTCACTGGTCCGTCAAGATCCAGACGCAGGACAGATCTCATTGAGATGCGTCCCAGCGTTTCCGTCAAACATGCGGCGAGGCAACTCATATCGTCGGCCTCTATTTGACGAACTGTCGGTAGCAGAGAAACTGCATCAGCAGTCCACTGCACCAGACCTGCCAGCTTCGGAAGTTCCCATGACTTCACCTCAATGGCGAATTCGGGGTTCCGCTCGTCCCTCCGGCTGATACGAACACGATGATCGCGTACGTCGTCACCGGAATATCTGAGGTGGTGACGGTTTCAGGGACAGGTCATTCTCTTATTTCCGGAGATTGATGAACTGTTCGAACTGAGATGGTGAGCGGTATTCGATGGCTGAGTGGCGGCGATCGAAGTTGTAGTAGCAGACGTATTCGGCGATCTCTTTGAAAGCCTGCTGGCTATCTTCGTATTATTCGCTACGGCCGAAAACGGGTAACGCCTTCAACCGTTCCCGTTCCCGTTCTCGCTCAACGCGACGATAGGCCATCGGTCTGATTCTGCAACTGCCACTGCCACTGGTTGGGCGGTGAGAGGCGACACCAGGAGGCCCGGCTCGACGCTGATGAGATCAGTGGATCGTGAGCCCCAACCGTGCAAGTCGCCATTCCTGTGTTTGTCATGGAAAAGTCGGTCGTTGATTGTCACGAGCCCCTTGTCGGCGGTAGTCTCGGGCAGATGAAATTCATTGGACAGTTATCGACTGAAACGGTCGGTCGATTTCTGGCTGACGGGGCCTGTTGGGCGAAAGTAATAGCGAGGGTGGGTGATGATTGTTGTCACGTGTGGACAGTGCCAGTCGAGGATCAAAGCCAAGCCTGAATACGCCGGGAAAAAAGTGAAATGCCCGAAGTGTAAGACGCCGGTTACGATTCCGTCTGTCGAAGCAGACACCCCCTCGCCCGCCGTCAGTGAGAACCAGCCTGTCGAGAGTGAAGCACCGAGCCCTCTGCCTCCTCCCGTTGATGCGGTTCCTCAACCACCGGTTGTCGATACGGTTTCTCAGCAACCGGCTATCAGTCCGCCACCCAGCTCGGACGATGCTCCGGCGGTCGTTCCTGAGTTTCCGACGTTTGATAGTCCCCCTGAAGCTCAGACGTTTGTGCCTCAGGTGGACGCTGGTGGCGATTTCGGCGATGTCGTCCTTCCAGCGGACTCTGGTAGTGCGGAGTCGTACGCGAGAAAGAAGAGTGGTGGCGGCGCCGGAGTGATCGTTCTGGGGTCGGTGCTTTTCTTTGGTCTGTTGGGAGCTGGCGCCTGGTGGCTTGGGTATTTCGAAGGCGAGCCGGAATTGGTTGTAAGAGCTGTTGATGATCAAACGGTTCAAGAAGAAGAGAGCCTTCAGTTATCGATTTCGGTGGAGAATCGCGATCAGCACAAACGGGTGAGATTTCGACTGGTGAATGGGCCGACGGCCGCGATCGTTGATAAGTCCGGCAAGTTTTTCTGGACACCCACCGAGAAGCAGGGGCCTGGCGATTTCGACGTGAAGGTTGAAGTTGTTGCCGGCGACCAGAGCAAGGAAGTGGCATTCTCCATCGCGGTTGCCGAAGTCAATCAATCACCTGTCTTGAAGCTGATTTCCGATGTCGAGGTAGCGCCCGGACAGACCGCTCGGTTTCAGACGCAGGCGAAAGATTCCGATTTGCCGGCTGCTGACTTGAGATACGAACTTGCCGGAGACTCGCCGGACGGTGCAAAACTTGATCCGGCCACAGGTGCCTTCACTTGGGAAACCACAGAGGCTGACGCTGGCAGCAAGACGCTGCTGACGGTTGTCGCTCGCGAGGTGGGGGACGAAGGCCTGGCCTGTGAGACGACAGTTTCAGTCACCGTTACCGAGCTGACCGATCCGTATCGACTATTGCTGGCAACGCTCCGTAAGGAGAGGGACATCGAGGAACGGTCGGCTTCAAAGGCTTTGCCTTTTACAGGCGTGGGACACTTGCTTCGGTTCAATGACGAAGAGGTGCATGTCTTCGTGTACGGAACTCCGTTTGAACTTGCGGACGACGTCAAACGGATCAGCACTTCGGATACGACACTTTTTGAAAAGCAATGGGTGAACGAGCGGCCGCTGACAGTTTATCGCGAGGGACGAATTCTTCTGGCATCCATCGGTGGGTCGGACGCAACGTTGGAGTTGCTGTCGAAAGCGACGGCCCCGTCGATCGCCGTGCTGACTCGAAAAGAAGCTCCCAAGCCAGTCGCTCCGCAGCGTTCGGAACTTGTCGTCGCCTTCGAAGAGCTTTACGAGAAACGCGACAACGCGGCGAAGAAAAAGCGAATGCTGTTCTCGCCGCGGAACTACGACGTTGTCCGGAAAGTGTTTTCCGAGCGGTTCGAAAAGGAACATGCGGACGACATCCAGAACGGATTCGGCGACGATCACGACGCAATGATGGAATGGCTTAACGAACGGACAGACTTCAAGGAAGAATTGTTTACGGCGTTCAAACCGGAATTCGACAACGTTGAAGCAGGTCTCGGCTTGATCAAAGAGATCAAGGACAAGTTTCCAAAACGCATTGACCGGTACGGTTCTCTCGCGATTGCGATTGCCGTGACGTGGGATAGAGAAAATCGGAATCGAGGAATCTACGACTACGGAAATCACCAACGCCGAACTCACTCTGTGATGCCGGACGATCTGATCGGGGCGCTGGACAACTTCGAATACTTGATCGAGACCGAGTCGTCGATGCAGGGACGCGTGCAGTTTATGCCGTGGGAGTTTCTCACGCTGTTGGTGAATCACAAAACTCCGCTGCGCGATCGCGGATGGGCACTCAGTAATTACCTGCCTCGTCGGGCGATGTTTGGCAGCTGCTACAAGGACTGCCCCTACGACTACGAGATGCTGAAAACTTCCAGCCGGACCTGCAAACTCGACGGCAAGGAATACAACCTTCCTAACATCCAGCAGTTCGGCGGAGTTTGTGCGATGCAGGCGGACTACGCGGCGCGCATTGGTAAGAGTCTGGGAGTGCCGGCTGCCTACGTCACCGGAGCAAGTCGCAGCGGCGATCTGCACGCGTGGGTGATGTGGGTCGAACTGAAAGGGATCAACGCTCGCAGCATTCAGTTTTCCCTTGAGTCGTACGGTCGTTATCGAGGTGACAATTTCTACGTTGGGCATCTGCATGATCCACAGACCGGCCAGAAGATCACTGACCGTATACTCGAACTCCGCCTGCATCAGGTCGGGACGGACGCTCTAAAGAAACGACATGCCGAC
>JBLFXD010000720.1:0-4092 GCA_047611045.1 Planctomycetaceae bacterium
CGCAAATCCGACGGCCACCGCAGCATCGACGACGTTGCCACCCTGCCGGATCATCTCGACGCCTGCCTTGCTGGCCAGCGGATGATCGGCGGCGACAGCCGCGTGCTGCCACGAGGGGTGCTTTGATTCAGGCTCGGCCGCGAGCATCAGTCGCTGATCGACCAGAATGCCGGCGCTAAGGATCGTCATCATCAGCGCTGTCGCCCGAAGTCGCACAACCGAAGTCCCAGACAAAGTTTCCAGTATCCGCATGACGTGCTCCTCTGCGCGTTCGGTCATTAATATCAACGTCCCGGCATGTGTTCCGAGACGCAACTGGTCGGTGGATTCCCGATGTGCATGTTAAGCAAATTCTGGCCAACGCCCAGATTTGGTGAACATACTGCCGCCAAGCGATAATTCCCGCAGCGACGTAAGACTTGAGCAACCCTTAACATAACGGTGTGACGCCGTTTCGCCGCGCGACAATCTGGCAGTTGTCGCGTTCCTGTGGACTCTTGCGGACGATTCTGGGAAGTCACGAAATCAACTTTCGAGAACGTTGCGCCGGCAACGAAGTCCTGAGTACTCCACACGAAACTCGCTCCGCCGAACCTCATCGCACCCATTCCTCTGAGTTCATTACTGGACGGCCCGAATGCCTGATACGGCTTCGCCAATGCAGCGGCTGAAAGTCACGGTTGTCTCCAACGAGGGCGACGTGGTTTTTCAGCAGGAATTTCGGCCGCCGGACACGGTGTCGATCGGTCGGTCGTCGGAGTCTGACATCGCTCTGAAAGAGCAGGGCGGCAAGATTTCCCGCTGCCACGCGGTCCTGCTGCACGATGGCGAATGCTGGGAGTACTACAACCTCGGCGTCAACGGCACGTACGCCAACGGTGAAAAAGTCGACACACTGATCGTTGAAGCCGGCTCGGTGGTGCGGCTCGGCAAGCGAGGCCCGATTCTGCAGTTCATGCTTCGCGAGCCGGGCAGCAAACAGTCTGAAGATTCACACGTTCTGGATGAAAGCCAGGATGGATCGCAAGACGGCAGCGACGTGACGCGACTGATTAAAAAGGTCCGTTTAGGTGACGAAGCTGCCGCTCAGGAATTGTGGGATAAGTATTCAGAACGCATCGTCGAGGTCGCTCGCCGCAGCCTGAAGGACTCGTCCCGACGCGTCCAGGACGAGGAAGACGTCGCGGTCATCGCGTTCAAAAGTCTGCTCGCCGGCATCACGGGCGGACGGTTTCCAGAGCTGGATCATCGCGATCAGTTGTGGCGGCTGCTCATGGTCATCACGACTCGCAAAGCCGCAGCCGCGATCGAAAAAGATCATCGCCAGAAACGTGGCGGAGGCGACGTTCGAGGAGATTCTGCGGTCATGGTCAGTGAAAACGAGGGCAGCGTTCTCGGCGGGTTCGACGGACTGGCCTCGGAAAACCCGGCGCCGGACATCGCCGCCGTCATGGCCGACCAGACTCAGCAGTTGCTGGCGTCTTTGCCCGACGAGACCGCTCAAAAAGTGGCCGCCCTTAAGATTGAAGGCTTCACTCACCAGGAAATCGCCGACAAGCTCGACATCACCACCCGCACGGTGGAGCGACGCCTCAAGCAGATCCGGGAACTCTGGCAAAAGATACTCAGCGACGACTGATTCGTGACATCGTTTTCCGGACCGTGCTCCAGGTAGCTGAGGGAGGATTCGGGACTCTTGTCGGCAGAATGTTGCAGTCAGCACGGCCGGGATCCCGATCAGAGACCATCTTGCCCGCTATTTTGATTGGCGCAAGTTGAATCGCTACTGGGATCTCGCTACTCTTTCGCGTTCCCCCGCAGCCAGTTCTGCGGAGATTTTACGCAACACATTGCAGTCAAACAGGCTACGACGATTCGTTGTGGCTTTTCTGAACGATACATCTGCGTCTGATTAAGGTAGAGAAACGTGCCGCTCATTACCCAGAAAACTTCGATGGCGAAGAAGCATGAAACCACGCCGAACTGGCTGGTTCTTGACGCCGACGGAATGATCGTTGGTCGAGTTGCGACTCAAATCGCGACCGTACTGATGGGAAAACACAAAGTCAGCTACACGCCACATGTCGATTGTGGCGACGTGGTCATTGTGCTGAACGCAGACAAAGTTCGATTTTCGGGAGCAGAAGGCCGTCACGCGACGCACCCTTACTACACCTCGAAGATGGAAATGAGAACTTACGAAACGTACTCGGGTTACCCGAGCGGTCGTAAAGTCACAACGGCAGCCAAACTGCTCGATACGAATCCGGAAAAGATTCTGCACGAAGCCGTTCGTCGAATGCTCCCGAAGAGCAAACTCGGCCGCCACATGCTGGCGAAGCTTCGCCTCGTCTGCGGCACCGAACACGAGCACCAGGCTCAGAACCCGCAGCCTTTCCCGGCACATCTGCTGCCAAAGTCCTAGTTACAGTTAGATAGCCAGGTTCAGATTAACGAGCCTGGTTAATAAATATCGCAGCGGCTGATGTCTGGCCGCCAGAGTCCAGGAACGATCAGCGTTCAAAACCAATAGCCACATCAAGCCGAAGAATCAAACGGCGAGAATTTGATGAGCAGGAATCATTGATGAGCACGGACACCCCATCTCCAGAAGACGTCACTCCGGAAGCTGAAGCAACGGAAGAAGTGGCTCCGGTCGAAGAGACCCCAACACCGGAAGAAGAGCTGCAGGCCGCAACTCCAGAAGCTCCCGCCGACGAGCCGGTCGCCGCTGAAGAAGCAGTTGCTGAAGAAGCATCGGCAGACGCTGAAGCATCGGCAGACGCTGAAGCATCGGCAGACGCTGAAGATGCAGCGAGCGATCTCCCTGAGTTGACGCTGGGCGACGGTGCTCCTGCCGAAACTGAAGAAGTGGTCGCTCCGCTAATCGTCCGTGGAAAGATCGACCGATTCGGTGTGGCGATGGGAACTGGCCGCCGAAAGACATCCGTCGCTCGAGTCCGCATCAAAGACGGCAACGGGGAATTCGTCGTCAACGGCAAGCCGTTCGAGGAGTTTTTCTGCGTTGAGCGTGACCGCAAAATGGTGCAGGAAGCCCTCACCATGACCGAGATGCGAGACAAAGTCGACGTCTGGGTTCGAGTCAACGGCGGCGGGACAACAGGGCAGACGGGAGCAGTCATCCTCGGCGTCGCCCGAGCTCTGCAGGTCAAAGACCCATCGCTCCACCATGTACTAGCGAGTGGCGGATACCTGACCCGTGACGACCGAATGGTCGAGCGTAAGAAGTACGGCCGCCGCAAAGCTCGCCGAGGCTTCCAGTTCTCGAAACGCTAGTTCGCGACGACGGCAATCAAGAGTTAAACAAACCCCGACGGCCATTGATGGCCGCCGGGGTTTTTCTTTTATCGCTTAGTCGAACCTGAACCAGCCGCCTCGAAATACCCACAAACACCACCGCTTGATGCAGGACACCCCGAAGGCTGCGACTGACTTTTCAATCACTCTTTTGTCTTCTCAGGCAGTGTGCTGCAAATCTTCGAACGTGACCGAGTGCGGCCTGCTCGATGTGCTTATCGCGGAGACTCCGATCGAAAGCTTCTTCGGAAGGTCTTTCGAAACTTCCTCCGAGAAGACCCAGTCTTCGCCGTCGTGACTGACTGCCGCCCTCAGACGTTGCCCTTTGCGCTCCAGCCAGAGCCACGTGGAATCGCCCTCGAAGTATTTCTCCGTCGTCGACTTTGGATTCGCGGCCGAGTACTTGCCGGGAACGCACATCTCAAACAACGGTGGATAGCAGGCTGACCTGCCACTCGGCGACTCCATCCTGTTTCGCTCAAGCCGGACGTAGTTCTTTTCGTCACCCCACAACAGCAAGCCACCACTCACAAATGAGACACTCTTTGGCGCGGTGCTCTCCGGTCCCGGCTCAAACTTGCCAGTCAGTTTGACCTGGATATCAAAGTCTCCTTCCACCTCCCGCAAGACTCGAGGAGCATTCAGATGGGCGTAACTGCCATTCCTCCGGCAGATGTGGATGGGTGTGATAATTTGCGGACACTGACCTGGCTTTGAAAGGCCTCCATGGGGAAAACATTGGCAGAGTTGTGTGACGTTGCCTGTTTCCCCGCA
>JBLFXD010000721.1:0-4091 GCA_047611045.1 Planctomycetaceae bacterium
TCTGAGAAACGAAATGGCTCAGATCACGATCGACGAGCAGTCTCAACTTCCGAAACTGTTCCGCCCGGACTCGACGCCCCCGGAACAGGACCGCCTCACCCCCGCCGCCAAAGACGCCGTCAGGAAACTGCTGGCGACGTATTGGGAACCTGGGTCTCGCCGAGGAGTCCCGGCAGTCGCTCAGGCAGATTACCTCACGGCCAGCCGCTTGGTCGGCGACGAGCCCGACGCTCAGGTGACGTGGGCTCTTATTCAACATCGGAATCGCGAAGCCCGAGAAGCTCAGAAACATTTTGAGCGAGTGAAGCTTTCTCACCCCGACCATCTGCTTCCGTACGAAGCCCTCGCGTGGCTGCAGGCTGATCAGCGACGCTATGCAGAAAGCCTGACCGAGCTGACGATTCTGTTACAGAAGCTCCGAGGCGATGATCCTGACGAACCTGCAGTGTTCGATGAAAACGCTCGACGAGTCGTGGCTTTCGCGGGCGGAATCCGTGAATTCGCTCTCACGATTCCAGACGCAGCTCGGCATCCTTCCGTCGATGTTCAAGCAAAACTCGACGAAGCGATCGCGGCCTTTGGTGACGAGGCAATTTCGGTTCACACGTCCGCCAGAAAAGCGGTCACCGACAAAGTCGCTACCTACGACAGTCAACTCGCAGAGGCCAAAGGGACGAATCGAGCGACACTGATCGAACTCGAACGAAAACGCATCGAGAAATACGTGACCTACGATGCTGCCGCCGCTCGACGTGCCATCATCGCCCGGTTGGACGAAGACTGAGTTTCGATCCGGCACGATCGAGGCGAAAGTTTTTCCTGAAATTCGCCAAAGACGTGAAAGGCGAAGCGTTCGCGGCCCGTACTGACTGTGGAGCGACTCGCCAATGGACACAGTCAATACAACGAGGCCAAGTCTGCTGGTCCGGATCAGGGACCTGCGAGACGAGATGGCGTGGGGCGAATTCGCCCAGCTTTACACGCCGCTGATTTATCGTTTCGCCGGGCAAAGTGGGCTGCAGGACGCCGACGCTTCGCTGGTGACTCAGGATGTGCTGGTGACAGTCGCCCGGACGATTCACCGATTTGAATACAACCCGAAGTCCGGCTCGTTTCGAGGCTGGCTGAAAGTGGTGACTCGCTCACGATTGAACGACTTCCTGCGTGCTCAAGGCCGAGAAGTTCAGGGCACCGGCGACACAGGAATGCTGAACGTCATCGAGGAGCAACCCGACGCGTCACAGCCTGACCTTTGGGAGCGAGAGTTCCGTCGAACGTTGTTTGAATGGGCGGTCGACAGAATTCGTTGCGACTTTGAAGACACTACCTGGCAGGCCTTCTGGCAGACTTCAGTCGGCAGTCGTGAAACGAGCGACGTCGCGGAGGAACTCGGATTGTCAGTCGGAGCAGTTTACATCGCGCGTAGTCGAGTGCTCGCACGACTGCGAAAAGAGATTGAAGAAGTGGATGAATGAATCAGGCCGAAGGCCTCACTCACCGTAGCCTGGGGCAACGCCCCAGGAACTTGAATTCTCGAGAGACATTTTTGGTCAAAGGCCAAATTCACTTCGTAACGCGGCTCAAATGAGTTTGACCTTCGGCCAAAAGAAGAATCGAACCAAACTTCAGCTCCTGGGGCGTTGCCCCAGGCTGCGATGAAAATGGCCTTTGGCCAACATGGAGTAGCTCACATGGTCATTCAAGCAGCGTGCCCCGACCCCGAAGTAATCCGCGAGCTGCTCGACGGCAGCCTGCGGGAAAGCGAGCAAGCGGAATTGTCATCGCACTTTGATCTGTGCTCGACGTGCCAGCAGCAATTTGACACCGAAGCTTCCGGTCCGCGTTTCCTGGGCGACGTCGCTCGGCTGTGCAGCGACGCCGACTGGCAGCAGAACACGCCGACGCTCGACCGTCTCCTGCGAGACATTCCGCAGCAGCTCAGCGACGCCGCCGATGAAGCTTCGGTCGCCACCTGGTCGACCGAAGCGGTCGCGGACTTTCTGGACGCTTCGGAAAATGCCGACCACATCGGGCGACTGGGCACGTACGAAATCGTCGAAGTGATCGGCCGAGGCGGCATGGGCATCGTGCTGCGAGGCATCGATTCAAGACTCAACCGAGTCGTCGCAATCAAGGTGCTGGCTCCGGAGCTGGCGTCGAACCCGAACGCCTGCCGGAGATTTTACCGGGAAGGTCAGGCCGCCGCCGCCGTGAGCCACGACCACGTCGTGACCATTCACGCCGTGGACGATCACGAACGGTTGCCTTATCTGGTGATGGAGTTTGTGGCCGGAGAATCGCTCGAAGAATGCATCCGCCGCACCGGTGCGCTTCCGGTTGAGTCGATTCTCCGAATGGGACGACAGGCTGCCCTCGGACTCGCTGCGGCTCACGAAGTCGGGCTCGTCCATCGCGACATGAAGCCAGCAAACATCCTCCTGGAAAACGGAATTCAACGAGTTCGTATCACCGACTTCGGACTGGCACGGGCAATCGACGATGTCTCGATGACACAAACCGGCACGGTGTCTGGAACCCCACTTTACATGTCACCCGAACAGGCGGGCGGCGAATCGATCGATCACCGCTCCGACCTCTTCAGCCTGGGCAGCGTGTTTTATGCAATGTGTACCGGGCGGCCGGCCTTTCGCGCACAAACGACGCTCGCGGTGATCAAGCGAGTTTGTGAAGACACTCCTCGCGCGATTCGCGACGTGAATCCAGACATCCCACAGTGGCTTGTCAATATCATCGACCGACTGATGGCGAAGAAGGCCGACGAGCGAATTCAGGATGCAGCGGAGCTTGCCGAACTGCTCGGCAACCACCTGGCTCATTTACAGGATCCGGACAACGTGCTCGCACCGGCCGGTACGCAACCAAAACCAGCCCCGCGACCGCGAGCGTTGAAATCGCTGTTGCTCGCCGCGTTGGTGATCGGCGGAATCGGCCTGAGCATCACCGAGGCCGCCGGCGTCACAAACGTCTCCGAATTCCTGGGCATCGTCCTGCGTCTGAAGACGCCCGAAGGAACTCTGGTTGTCGAAATCGAGGATCCGAATGTCGAAGTCTCGGTCGACGGATCGGAAGTCGTCCTCAGCGGAATCACCAAGAAAGAACTGCGGCTGAAGCCGGGAAAATATCAGTACCGAGCCACTCGGAAAGGCGAGCCGGCAGAATCGGACTGGGTCACCATCGAACGCGACGGCAGAACCGTCGTGCGGATTCGACAACTCCCGCTTGCATCCTTCACCCCGAACCCGACTCCGGCCACAGAGGAATCTCCGTCCGATGTGTCACTGAGCGATATCGACTTCGAACCGTACACGCAGTCGATGAGGGCTCGTCAGGTATGGGTACACGCGAGGTTCTTTGAGCGGAAAAATCAGCTCGAACTTGCCGCCCTGTGTTGCACAGAGATTCGTCGCCTTTACCCGAGGTCAGAATTTGTCGAACGCGCAAATGCGAAGCTCGCACAGCTTGAGAAGCAGGGGCAGCCGATCCCGAATGCGCCACACATCGATCCGGCGAGCGAATTCTGGCGGCAGGCTCAGAGCTTTGAACGACAAGGCCGACTCGACCTCGCTATCGCGCTGTGCTCTCACATCATGCTGACGTACCTGGACTCCAAGTACGCCGAGATTGCCGAGCAGAAATATGAGGCACTGGAAGACACGGGGCCGGGGGCCGCAGGTCTGGCAGAACTCTTCTGGACGCAGACGCTGGTTTACGACGAAGAGGGGCAGCCGAATCTTGCCGAAGAGATGCGGAACGCCGTCGTGAAGGATTTCCCCCGGTCGCTGTATGCCGACGTTGTTCGCAAGCGGCTCAACTCGACGGAAGCAGGCCGTCTGTGGACTGCGGTCCTGGCGTTCGAAGCGAACGTGCCGCAGGCGGCCGTTGTGTGTTGCAGCGAAATTGTGAAGAAATTTCCGCAATCGAGTCATGCGAGCTCGGCGCGGGTAAAAATTGAACAGTGGAACAAATCCGGGCTCCCGTCCCTGGAAGGCGTCGGCGACGCAGCAAAATTCTTGTGGGAACTAGGACTGGTCTATCGGCAAAGTGGGGATGTTGAGACCGCCAAACTGCTG
>JBLFXD010000722.1:0-4089 GCA_047611045.1 Planctomycetaceae bacterium
ACCAAACCACTTGCCCCATGGGAAACAGCGTACGCTGCCGATGCGTCCTTCGGCAACGGCCTTCCCGACACGATGACCGATGGAATCTGTAATGCGAATCTGGCCGGGGCGTCCTTACCCGATGGGAGCGACCTGGGATGGGACGGGGGTGAACTTTGCCCTCTATTCGCGACACGCCACCGCCGTTGACCTGTGCCTGTTTGAAGACGCGAAGTCGGCGGAGGAATCGGTCTCCGTTCCGCTCAAACGAGGAACCGGATTTGTCTGGCACGGGTATCTGCCCGACGTTCGTCCTGGACAGCTTTACGGATACCGAGTCGACGGTCCGTACGATCCTGTCGCCGGGCACCGCTTCAACCGGAACAAGGTTCTGCTTGATCCGTACGCCAAAGCGCTTGGCCGCGACATCATTTGGGACGACTCGCTGTTTGGCTATTCGGTCGGCGAGTCCGACGTCTCGTTCGACAAACGCGACAGCGCACCCGTTGCGCCGTTGGGGGCTGTCATCAACGACGCATTCGTCTGGGGAGACGATCAGCCACCGCAGATTCCGTGGAACAAAATGCTGATCTACGAGGCCAACGTCCGAGGCCTCACCAAACTCAACCCGAAAGTAGCAACGTCAAGGCGCGGCACGTACGCCGGCCTCTGCTCGCCGGCGGTCATCCGGCACCTGCTGAATCTCGGCGTGACTTCGATCGAGCTGATGCCGGTTCATCATTTTGCCAAGGATCAGTTTCTGGTCGAGCGAGGACAGACAAACTACTGGGGTTACAGCTCGCTGGGATTCTTCGCGCCGGAGATGACGTACTCGTCAGCCGACTCGCCGCAGGAGACGGTTCGAGAATTCAAGCGGATGGTGAAGACGCTGCACAAAAATGGAATCGAAGTCATTCTCGACGTCGTTTACAACCACACCGGCGAAGGCAGCGAAATGGGGCCGACGCTGAGTTTTCGAGGCATCGATAATTCCAGCTACTACCGGCTCGCAGGCAACCACCGTTATTACGACAATTTTTCCGGCTGCGGAAACTCGTGGAACGTCAACGACCCGTTCGCTCTGCAACTGATCATGGACAGCCTGCGCTACTGGGTGCAGGAAATGCATGTCGACGGTTTTCGTTTCGACTTGTGCTCGGTGCTGGGTCGGGAACCTCGCGACTTCGACCCCGGCGCTGCCTTCTTCGATGCCGTGCAGCAGGACCCGGTGCTGTCGCAGGTCAAGATGATCGCCGAGCCGTGGGACGCCGTCGGCAGCTACGACCTCGGGAAATTCCCCGGCCTGTGGAAAGAATGGAACGGTCAGTATCGCGACACCGTTCGAGAATTCTGGCGGGGCGATCACGGCAAGCTGCGTGACTTCGCGACAAGAGTCTGCGGCAGCAGCGACGTCTTTCAACACAACGGTCGCAGCCCACTGGCAAGCATCAATTTCATCACGTCCCACGACGGATTCACTCTGAAAGACCTGGTCAGCTACAACCAGAAACACAACGAAGCCAATCTCGAAAACAGTGGCGACGACCACAACCGAAGTTGGAACAGCGGCTTCGAAGGCGAGACAGCTGACAAAGACATCAACCAGCTTCGCGAGCGGCAACGGCGCAACTTTCTGACAACGCTGTTCTGTTCTCAGGGCGTGCCGATGCTTCTGGCGGGTGACGAGTTTGGTCGGAGCCAGGGTGGAAACAACAACGCTTACTGCCAGGACAACGAGATCAGCTGGGTCGACTGGAACCTGTCGCCAGAGCAGAAAGCGTTTCAGAAATTTGTCCGACGAGTGATTCAGCTATGGAACGAAAACCCGGTCTTTCACCGACAAACGTTCTTCAAGCCATCGATGCATGGAGAATCTGAAGACCGAGACATCCACTGGCTGACCCCCGCAGGCAAACTCATGACCAGTGCTGACTGGGAAGCCGGTTACGCCCGGTGTGTCGGGATGCTTCTCGACGGTCGAATGGTCGAAGAATTCGACGCCAACGGTGAGCCGCTCGAAGGCGACACCGTGCTGCTTCTCATCAATGCCAGCGAGGATGACATCTCCTTCACTCTGCCGCCGCTGGACGAAGGCTGCTACTGGCAGTGCGAACTCGACACGTTCCACCCGACGCGTCGGCCGAAGGATCTGCAGGCCGGGCACAACCATCGACTGCGGACTCGTTCAATGTCGCTGCTCGTGCGTCGTCGCGAAAGACGCAGCCTGCTCCGCAAACGCGCCGCTCACAAGTAACCGGCACCCGCAGAATTTCAGCAGCCGACCCACAGCCGCGGCTTGGAACGACTACTTCAGCAACGGGCGAACGATGGAAGCCCACAGCTTGTAGCCTTCCTTGTTGAGGTGCAGCCCGTCTTTGAGAAACAACTCAGGACGAGGCTTGCCGTCCTGCCCGATCATCGGCTTGAAAATGTCGACGTAGGTCAGCTTGTCGTCAGCTTCGCAGATTTTCGCGACGGCCTTGTTCGCTGATCGGATTTCGTCGGCCAGATTCCAGCGTTTGATGCTCGGCTTAATGGCAATGAAGGCGATTTCGACATCCGGCAATCCTTCCCGAACAACGCTGACGAACTTCCGGAAATCTGCTGTTACCGTTTCAGCGGATTTACCATGCGAGATGTCGTTGTCTCCCGCGTAAAGCAAAACGACCGCTGGCCGATGTTTCAGAATGATCCGATCGGCAAAGTGAATCGAGTCGGCGATTTCTGACCCGCCAAACCCGCGATTGATCGTCTTGAGTTTCGGAAACGACTCGTCGAGCTTCCACATCCGAATACTGGAACTCCCCACGAACAGATTCGCCATCTTCGGTTGAGGCGACTCTTGGTCCTGCCTCTCAAATTTCTTGATCGTGGCTTCCCACTTTTCGAAGTTCGGCTTCTTTGCGGCCACGTCCGCAGCAACACCCACATTGAGTACCACCACGACGAGAGTCAGACTGAGCAGAGTCCGCACGAGCGACGTCAGATTCAAGCGACCGATCATTCCCACAGTCATCACTCCAATAAGTAACCAACAGAACCCAAAGCAGTCCGCTCAATCAAACTTCCAGTCGAATTCAGCGGGCGGTTCGATCTTGTAAATCCGAGTCTTCCCGTCGCCAGTTTCGAACTGCAGCGAGAGTAGCGTTTGATCGCGAAGCATATCAACGTTCGCCGACTTCAGCTTGTCGACATCGACAACGCACCATCGAACTCCCGCCATCCGAAGTTCGACGACGGACTTATCGTCGGGAAAATTCTGAACGTCGGATTTCAGTCGGACAAACTCCTTCGGAAAGAAGCCTGAATACCCATTGGCCAGCCGCCGCTTGTGATACGTCGACCAAAGCATCGAAACGGTCGTGTCCTGGTAATCCGAAACCGAGCGGCCACCTGGAAAGGGCAGATTGGCCACGATGTCGTCCGGTTGAGTTTCTGTCCGCAACCACTCAATCCACGGTCGCTGCTGATCGTACTCGGGCATCGAATACAGGCCGGGCTGCTCAGGCCAGGATTCGATGAGAACTCCACAGAACAAAGCAACGAGCCCCCACTGGATTGCTCGTCGCCACTTTGCCGGCAGCAACGCCGGCGATATCGCCATGAATTTGCCGGTAGCAGACCGCTCATCGACCGCTTCTTCCGAATTCGCATGCGCGATGCTCAGACTCGCGAGCAGTACGCAACTCACCTGGACAAGCGCAGCAAATCGATGCGGACTGCGCATCGCACTGAGACCGGGCAACCATTCTACAAGGTGCTCAAACGGACGTTGCCCCAGGATCACCCATCTCGGCCCCAACGAAAGCTGCGCAGCAACGACGAGAAACAGCAGCAGGAACAGGGTCACGCGACGAGTATCCTTCCGCCGCAAACCGACGACCGCTCCGATGACGGCAAGCGTCGAACAGGCCAGACCTGGACTCAGCGGAAATCTCGCCTTCTTATTGCCTGAGTTCGACAGAGGGCCTCGCCAGAGCGTGCGAAAGTAGTCGTCCTGAACAGCGCTCAGCCGAGACACGGTTTCCGCCCGTCGATCCCAGCCGTGGCGGCTTGAAGTCGACAACTGGGTCAAGGCGATTGGGAGAATGATCGTGCTTGCCACAACAA
>JBLFXD010000723.1:0-4079 GCA_047611045.1 Planctomycetaceae bacterium
GTCGTGGACTGTTCGCCGGTTGGAACAACAGGCCGGAGCTCCGGCTTCGGTCAACGTTGCGGACCTGACATTGTCGATCGCTGAGGACGGTACGTGGCGCGGGCAGGCCGTTTACACGGTCAGAAATCGTCGGCGGCAATTCCTGGGAGTTCGACTGCCGAACGAATCGCGACTGCTGTCTCTGTTTGTGAAAGATCAACCGTCGAGGCCCGTTATCACGAAACTTGACGATCAGGCAATCCACCTGATTCCGCTTCCGAAGGCCAGCGATTCCGACGTTTCTTTCCAGGTGAAACTTGTGTATTCGGGTCAGTTCGAATCCTCACTTCCGAGCGGTTTCACATTCCGCACCAGTGAACTGGATATGCCGGCTCCGAATGTTGTCACTCCAACCGAGAGTGCGGAATTCGGCATCCCGGTGGCGCGAACGTTGTGGCGAGTTCACCTGCCAGAAGGCGTAGACTATTCGGTGCTCGACGCTTCGGACCGCACAAACGTTGGCCGAGCCAACGATGCCGAGAGTCGCAAGGCGTATGTGAATTCTCAGCTGTCAGACCTGTCAGAGATGCTCACGATCGTCAGCGGCAAAGGTTACACACGCAAATCGAAGAGTATCGCCAGCAACAATCTGAAGCAGCTTGAGCTAGGTCTGCAGAGCTATCGTGAGAGTTCCAGCTTCTCAGGCAAGGACAAGGAGTCTGCGGAACTTCAACAGAAAATTGCGAAGTTCGAACAGCAGGTGGCTGATAATTATGAGCAGATCGAACGGTACGCCAACACGCCGGCTGATGTTTATTTTGACGCGGACGATGCAATACATCTGGACGACCAGAGCGACGTCTCGCAGAGTTTTCAGGTTTTCAGTAACAATCAGGCGCTGATCACAGGAAACGGCGGCAGCGGCGTTACTCCCCCATCTTCGATGACTGCTTCACCTGGTCCGATGGTGGATGGCCCTGGGCCCGGCGTGGTTCCAATGTTCGACACGGCAACTCCCAACGGCGGAGAGCAGGCTGTTAGTCAGGACTCGAAACCGCTCAGCAACTACGCCTTATCCATCAATGACGGTCGGCAGCAAAACAAAGTTCAATCGAAAACAAGTTCAAAGAAACAGGTTGATCGCTTCAGCGGCAGTTCGCGAGTCATGCGTCGTCAGCAAAGCCTGTCAAACATTGATGGTTTGAATTCGTTCGTCGATTTCAACAATGGCAACGGCGTCACCCTGAATGACTCATCAGGATCAATGCCCAACAGCGGCGAGGCGATGTTCGGTAGCGGCGGTGGAGGCGGCATGGGCGGCGGACAGGCCGCCGGTGTTCCACAAATGCCGATAAGCAATAATTCAAACAGCTTCATGATCAATCCCGATAATACAACGGGACTACAGATCGCGCAGACGCAGCGAGTTGAAGATCAATCGCAAGAAGATTTGGGACAAAGTAACGGACAGCCTGCATCGCAATTCGTAGATCTGCAGGCCAGTTATCCATCAAGGCCGACGTGGACCAAAGTTGGTGGGCTCAGTCTTCCGATTGACATTCCGACCGGTGACCATTCCGTTGGCTTTTCGCGAGTCGGGGGCGAAGCAAAACTTGCTCTGCAGATTCGTTCTCGAGAACTGGTCGACACTGGCGTCGGAATGGTCTGGACGCTGGTTTGGCTGGGTATTGCGGGAACGTTGATCGTCGCGTTCAGCCGAGTATCCAACGCCCGCGAACTCGTGCATCCTGCTGTGTGGATTCTCTTCGTCGGTGGCCTGCTCAGCTTCCTGATCCTGCCCGGTGGATTCAGCGGGCTGGGATTCGTGGGCTTCCTGTTGGGCCTGCTGGCTCTGGCTTCGCGATTCGTCCGCGCTGACCGAGCAGCTTGAAGTGGTGACCGCTGACGGAGGAATTTCCTCCATCCGAGTTGGGCACCCCAACCGGAAGATGCCGCGACGCGCCGGTTGAGATGGTTTACTCATAGAAGCAGCCGATCGAAGCTCGATCGATGGCGGCAATCCGAAGACTGCGACGCCGCAGCCAAATTTGCGACCTAGGTTTGGAGACGCGTTTATAGCTATTTGACGAAGCAGTATCCCGATTCGGATGGAATCACCATGGTGACTCAAAACCCGCACGATTCGATCGATTCCGTCCTCGCGGAAGGATTCATCGTCGGAGAAACAGACGGTTCGTGGTGCGACGTCTTCCCACTTCACTCGGCGGCCAGGTTGACCGTTGGTCGTGACGGTCACAACGACATCGTGATTCCCGACAGTCGCTGCAGCCGCGAACACTGCATGTTTCGCAAACTCGAAGGACACTGGTACGTTTGCGATCTGGGCAGCTCAAACGGGACGTTCGTCAATGGAAACCGAGTCAGCCGGCTGCAGAAACTACGGCCAGGTGACCGCATCAAAGTCGCTTCGCAGAAACTGATGTATGCCGCGACCGTGGTTGAACCTTCCGAGATCCTCGCCGACTTCGCTTCCAGTCATGCCGGTACCGTTTTGTGAGCGATGGTGATTCCGCTCAGTGTGATGAAGCTGGTTGATTCTCTACAGTCCGTCGCCGACCCGCTCTGAATTCAGAGCGTGGCCGATTCCGGTGGCGACGCGAAGGAGTATTCAACATGACTGCTGCGATTATTGATGGAAAAGCTGTTGCTGCAGATTTGCGAGAAACGCTCGCGGGCAAGGTCTCAAAGTTTGTCGAAGTGACGAACGTGCAACCTCACCTGGCAGCTATTCTGATAGGAGAAGACCCGGCCAGCGCCGTCTATGTCCGCAATAAACAACGAGCCTGTGACAAGGCCTGCATCCGCAGCACGCTTCATCGACTTCCGGCAGAGATCACCGAAGAGGGCCTGCTGACGCTGATCAATCAGCTCAACAATGATCCGACCGTTCACGGGATCCTCGTCCAGCTTCCATTGCCCGGACACATCCAGGAGCAGGTCGTTCTGGACGCAGTCACGCCGCTGAAGGACGTCGACTGTTTTCATCCAGAAAACGTCGGCTTGATGGTTCAAGGCCGGCCTCGATTTCTGCCATGCACTCCGCACGGAGTTCAGCAGTTGTTGCTGAGTTCAGGGACGCAGGTTGCCGGTGCGCACGCCGTCGTACTTGGCCGCAGCGAAATTGTTGGCAAGCCCATGGCGATGATGCTTGTTCAACGCGGCGCAGCGGCTGACGCGACGGTGACAGTTTGTCACAGTCGGACCGAAGGCCTCGCCGAAATTACCAGGCAAGCTGACATCATTGTGGCTGCCATCGGGAAGCCTCGTTTCGTGACGGCCGACATGGTCAAACCGGGAGCGGTGATCATCGACGTCGGGATCAACCGCGTTGATGACAAGCTGGTCGGAGACGTCGACTACGAACCAGTGGCAGAAATTGCATCGGCAATCACTCCCGTTCCCGGCGGCGTTGGCCCGATGACCATCGCGATGCTGCTGCAGAATACGCTGACCGCTGCCAGAATCAGCGTCGGCATGAATTCGTAGATTTTAATCGCCGGCTTCCCATTGCCCGCTGAAATGATTTCTGGTTTGAACCATGCCCGACGGTCCAATCACGCTAGGTCATCACTGGATCGTCGACCTGTATGGATGCCCGTCGGAGTTGCTCGACGACCAGGAGCTGATCCGTCAGCGGTTGCGCGAAACGACCGAACGATTTGGACTGACACTGCTGGACGTAGTCAGTAACAAATTCGAACCTCAAGGCGTCACCGCAGTCGGACTGCTGGCTGAATCACACATGTCGATTCACACGTGGCCAGAACATGGCTACGCGGCCGTTGACATTTTTACGTGTAGTTTTGATCCGGCACTAAAAGCCGCGTGCCGATTCATTGCCGAATCGCTTCAGGCAACCGAGTCAACGGTTCTCCGACTGCAACGCGGCGTGCTGAATTCCGACGGCTCACGTCAGATGACGCCTGAGCAGATCACGCTCGACGATCAGTCGACGTCGTGACGCACCCGGCAGGACATAGTAGTCCGGTCCACAAGTTCGTATGGGGTCGTCAAGGTAACCCGACGCGTGAGTTTTGAAGTTGCACAGTTTCGGACAGCGACAGTTTTGGCCAAAGGCC
>JBLFXD010000724.1:0-4078 GCA_047611045.1 Planctomycetaceae bacterium
CATCGGCTTACTCTGAAGTTGAGACACGAAGTCGTCGAGATTGTCCGCCTGAACAATTTCCCCACCGGTCTGCTCGGCCAGTTGACTCAACAGTTCGCGATTGACGCCTGGCCTTTGGAATTCCTGGACGGCGGGTTCGTAAATCCACCCGGCGATATCAGCAGTCAGTTTCTCACCATCGCCGGTCGTTGCCTCTGCTTCGACAGTCCACGCTCCCGCCTCCTTCGGCATAAAGACGGCGGTGTAAACACCGGGCTCGTCCAGCGAGGCTTCGGCGTTCAAGACGACGTCGTCCGTGCCTGCTTCGTCCGGGGCGGTATCCTCGGACGCCTCCGCCGTCGAATCGTCGCTCTCCTTACCGCCATCCTTCGTGAGTGTTACCGGGCCGTTGATTCGGATCTGTACTTGAGCATTGTCGAGCGGCAAGAACTCTTCGTCGACAACTCGCACGCTCACTCGCACAGCTTCCGGAGCGACGTCTTCAGCCGCCGCCGTCTCAACACCGACTCGCTGCTGGACGTCGGCGATCAACCAACGCAGCGTCTGTCGCCATGCTTTCGGCAGGTCTTCCGGCTGTTCTTCCGCCCTCGTGATTTGCCAGCGCCACAGGTCGCCAACGAGCATTGCTCCGGAACGACCTCGACCATACGACTGAGTCACCAAAGCCGGCCAATGCTCGCCGCTGGCGTCCGAAACCGTCGACATGACGGACGCTCCCGGCTTGATTCCTTGAGTTGGATTCAGCGTCCGAAACGCCGGCATTGTCTTCAGCCGGTCGTGCTCGTCGGTTTCGGTCGGTCGAAGCCGAACCCACGGTTGCAACCAGCCTTCGCGAGTCAGATCGAGCGACAGTCTGGCTGCCGCAGCCGGGAACTGAGTTCGGTCCAGGTAAACCGGTAATGCATCGGCAACCGGCGTTCGCTCGTAGCCGCCCGTGTGAAAACACTCGGCGCCGCCGAGCATCAGCAGTCCGCCACCTCGTTCGCTGACGAACTTTTCGATCAACGTCAACTGGTCTCGGTTGAAGAATTCCGCTTCAACATCGTCCAGGATCAACGCATCGAACCCAAACAGGTCCTTAGGATCTTTTGGAAAACCGGCTCGCAGTTCGTCAGCGTCTTTCGTGTTCAGCCGGACGATCACGGGCTCATCATACTTTTCCGTTTCTTCGTCAGTCTCGCCCTTGAAGCCTCGAAACAGCGAGTTGCTCGATTGCCCGTCTCGACCACGGAAATCGAACTTCGCTTCGCGTTTGGCCACTCGAATCATCCCGACCAGGTCGATCTGATCGTCTTCCTCGACTGAACGCCTCAGAAATTTGAACTCCCAGTTCGGCCGCCCACAAACATAAAGAATGCGATGCTTCGCCGAGCCGCGGTTGACCTGCACGATTCTGGAATTGTTAACCAGCGTGCTCTCTTCAAGCGGCGTGTCAGACTCCCCGCCCAGCTCAAGCGTCGTGACTTGCAGTCGATAAAACGCGACACCCGTCTTGATGGGGCGAAACTGAAAACGGAATGGCAACGTCGCTTCGGGATCGCCGATCGCCTGCCGCTTGGTCTTGACCGTTTCGCCGTCAGAGTCAATCAGCTGGCACTCGACAAGCAGATCAGATGACGAAACACGCTCCATGCTCAGGTCATGAATCCGAACGTCGCACTGCAAAGAAACCGGAGCGTCTTCAAAAGGCGTCTCGCTAATCGATACCGACGCGATAGTGGTGTCGGGGAGCGAAACTTCCGGATCAAACATCACCGGATAGACCGGCGGAAGGGGGACGCCGCCACTCAAGCTTTCTTTCAGATCGTCAACGTTCAAGTCCGTCGCATTTCCGTCGCTCAACAGAACGATGCCACCAACGTGACGTTCTTCGAAACGACTTCCCAGAGACTGCAAAGCCGACTGAAGCGCCGACGCCTCGCCCGTCCAGGTCAGTTCGTCGAATTCTCGAACGGTTCTGACTCGACGATCAAACGCGAACTGGTGAACCTCGAAGTCCTGCCCCAATCGATCAAGCCACGACTCGGGAGTCGGCTGCAAAGCTGCTTTGAACTGAGTTTCCAGCGTTGCATCATCGGCGTCGTCATTCGACGACCGAGTCAGACTTTGACTCGTATCTGTCAGAACGAGAAACAGGTTCGAATGCGGCCGTGGATGAACGCCGCTCCAGACCGGTTCAATCAGGCAAATGGCCAGCAGCAGCAACGCAAAAACTTTGAGCGCTCCCGCCAGCCTGCGGACGCGTTCCGGAGCGTGTCCTTTCCCGGCAGCGTTCCAGGTCAGCAACGCACCGACAACGGCAACGATCACCGCAGGAATCAGCCAGAATGGACTTCCGATCGAAATCATGTCGATCCTCTCGAAAACAGTTTCAGCATCACTCGTTCCTACGCTCCGCGTGGGAACGCAGCTTGTTGCCGCTCTGCGGCCTTCTCCTGAACTCTCTGAATCAATCTGATTTCGCAGATCAACTCGTCGGACGCGGAGCGTCCATCAGCCGTTCCCACGCAGAGCGTAGGAACGAGGGGGTTTGTGGTTGCAAGCAACCACCCTACGCGGCAACTACTTGCCCGATCCGATTCGTTCGTAATACCGCCGCACCAGTTCCGCGTACTTATCGGGGACCGGATCCCGATCGATCGGAACCAGCGAGTCTGGCGATTCCCGACGAGCGATTTCTTCTTTCAGTTTTTCCTGAATCTCTGAGAGCGGTTCCAGGATCTGCATTCGAACCAGACCCCACTGAGGCTCTTTCGAATGCCGCTTGAACTCGGCTCTCATGCTGCGAGCGGCTTCGCGAATTCGAGCGACTTCCGCTCGCATCTTCGGATCGTCGATCAACTCTTCGATATTGCGAACCTGATCGGACCACTGCACAAAGCCCTGCCCGGTAATCGGGTTGCCTGGGCCGGCTTGATTTCCACCCTGCTGTGCAGTCGCGGATGGCTGCGGACTTGACGGTTTTTGCGGCGGTGCCGATGGCCGCAAACCCGGCTTCTGTCGAGGTGCAGAAGGCTGGCTGGGTGACTGCTCAGAAGGCGACCCCTGCCCCTCGCCGTTTCCACCCGGCGACTGACCTGGTTTGCCTTCTCCAGACTGAGGCTCACCAGACGGTGACTCGCCCGAGCCTTTCGGACTCTGCCCCTGCCCCTTCTGCTCGCCCGGTGACTGACCCGGCTTCTGCCCCTCCGACGGCTGAGGCGAATCGCCAGGCATCGGCTTTCCATCCTTAGATTGCTTGCCTTGTCCAGGTTGCTGTCCCGGCTTGCCGCCCTCCGCCGGCTGATCACCTTTCGAAGGAGACTCGCCAGGCTTCTGGCCATCGCCGGGTTGTTTCGATTTCGGATCACCAGGCTGCTTTCCGTCTCCCGGTTGATCGCCCTTCCCTTTCTCGCCTTCGGACTTCTTCTGGTCTGCGTCCGCCGAGCCAGCGGGCTTCTCATCTCCGTCCTGAGGCTCACCCTTTCCGGCACCCTTATCTGGCGAGTTCTCGTCGCCGGGTTGAGGATCACCGTTCTCACTTCCTGACTTCGCTTCCTGCCCCTGCCCTTCTTTCGACTCGCCGCCTTCCTGGCGTTTCTCATCCGAATCTTTCGGACCTCGACCGCCACGCATTTTCTGCAGCTCTGCGGGGTCCGCCTGAGCCAGTTCCTGCTGCACGGCTTTACCTGCCTCGGCAAGTTCGCGACTTGCTCGTTTCAAAGTGTCGAGTTCGTTCCCCAAAACAGCTTCCGCCGCACGCTCAATCCCCTTCTGCATTCGGTCGAGGCCTTCGTGAGCGCGGCGTTCGGCGACCGCCGCATCCTTCGTCAGACCTCTGCGGTTGAGTTCCCGAGTTTCATCCAACGCCTCACTCGCTCGATCCGCCCGAGTCTTCCGCACGGTTTCATAGAGTTGTCTCGCGAGTAGTGGTTCCGCGGTCTCGGCCTTCTCCACAACGTCCCGCATTTTCTCCATCACCTTGTCAAGCTGTTTCTTCTGCTCGTCCAGTTCGCTCTGAAGTTTTTCTCCCGTCGGCTGTTTCTCCGAACGCAGCGACGGCCGATCATCCTTCTTCGGAGCATTCTTATTCAGAGCT
>JBLFXD010000725.1:0-4077 GCA_047611045.1 Planctomycetaceae bacterium
ATGAAGTCGGTCAGGCAAACCGTTTTGTCTGAGGTTGACCGTTTAGCAACGTGGCCCGGCCAGCGGACCAGAAACGGGACTCGATGGCCAGCTTCCCAGATGTCGGCTTTCTGACCTCGATAGTGCATGTTGGCCGCGTGGTTCCATTTTGTGATGTCGGAACCGGGCCAGTGAGATCCGTTGTCGCTGGTCATGACGATCAATGTGTTGTCGGCCAGGCCGCGTTCGTCGAGCGTTTTCAGGACTTGCCCGACCACCCAGTCGACCTGCGCGACGAAGCCTCCGTAATAGCCGACCTTCGACTCCTTCATGAACTCCTCGGTCGGTACCCACGGCGTGTGCGGAGCGGACAAAGGGAAGTAGAGGAAGAACGGCTTCTCGGCCGACTGCTTACCGAGCCACTCGGTAGCCTTCTCAGTAATCCGAGGCAGCACGTCGATGTGCTTGAACGAGGGAGCGATTTTGCCGCCACGCCAGACGCCGCCGCCGCCCTGCCGACGATGAGCGGATCGTGCGACCTTGTCCGTCGCCGCTTCAACGACTCGATCGTTCTCGACATAGACATACGGGTTCATGTCAAGCGACGCCGGGATGCCGAAGAAGTAGTCGAAGCCGACGGAATTCGGTCCCGGCGAAAGTGGCTTTGAGTAATCGACCGCGTGCGGGTGATCTTCCGGCACGATTTCGCTGGCAGCGGGGATCGGAGCCTTGACCGTTTCGTCAGTTTGTTGCAGGCCAAGGTGCCACTTGCCAACGGCCGCCGTCGCGTAGCCCTGCTTCTTTAACAGAGAGGCAACCGTCTCCCGCCCCGGTTCGATCAGGCTTCTGGAGTATCCCCACAGAACGCCCTTCTTCAGCCGCGATCGCCAGGCGTACCGTCCGGTGAGCACTCCGTAACGAGTTGGCGAGCACACCGACGACGGCGTGTGAGCATCGTTAAACCGCATGCCCTCGGCAGCGATCCGGTCCATGTTCGGAGTCGCCACTTTGGACTTCGAGTTGTAGCACCCCAGGTCACCGATCCCGAGGTCGTCTGCAAGGATGAAGACAATGTTCGGACGAGTGGTCGACTCGGCGGAGAACGCTGTCGTCTCAGGCGTTTGCAGCAAGGCAGTCACCACCGCTGCAATGGCGAGACCAATTGTTCGGTGCAGCAAACAGCGCAAGAACTGACGGCAGTGGGCGCCGCCCGGCCGTTCGTCTACCTGACTCGTGGCAAGAAACTGTTTCACAATGATCCCTTTTGAAAACATGCGGCAGCGGTCTAAAACGATGAAAACTAACTATGAACGTACTGTCGTGAAACTGGGCGTCGATCAACGCTAACTCTTCGTTTCTTCCGCCGATGCGAAAACAGCACGCGTTTCGTCACTTAGGATCGCTTGAAGAACAAGTGAGCGGTGCGGCGCTAGCCGCCGGTGTCGTTCGTCAATGCAAACCGGCGGCTAGAGCTTTGCCGCTCACAAAACAATCCGGCACCCATTGTTCAAGCGATCCTTACGTTCTGACAAATCCGCGAATTGTCGTCTTCTACTTCCCAAATCGTTCCATGGCCCAGTTCTTGAAGACGCCTTGTGCGTTGCCGCCTTCGCCGGGGAAGCCGCCATGCTGAACCATCCAGATCAGGACGAGCCCTTTCGTCGTGCGAATTTCCATGTTTGTCGCGTGGGCTCCGCCGTGGCCGAACCAATCCGATCCGACTGCCAGTCCGAGTCCGTAGCTGTTCTTAATCGAGTCAGGTGTCTGGCGAGTTGTCAGCGCCGTAAACGCAGCTTCGCTCAAGTAGCGTTTGCCATTCAGCTCGCCACCGTTCAGCAGCATCTGACAGAACAAGGCCGTGTCCCGAGCCGTTGAGAACAGCCCTCCGGCCGGCATCGGAAAACGCCGCGCTCGGTCGTCAAGCGGGTAGAGCATTTGTCCGAACGGAAACTCAACGAGTCCGTCTTTCTTCGCATTTGGTCGGTACGACTTCGCCAGCCGCGAAATCTGCTCTGCATTCGGCCAGAACGTCGTGTCCGTCATCCCGAGCGGCTTGAACAATCGTTCGTCCATAAAGTCTTCGTACTTCTTTCCGGTGACGACTTCGATAATCCGAGCTGCCGTGTTGATACCCGCGTTTGAGTACTGGTAATGCGTGCCGGGCTCCGTCTGCAGCGGCGTCATCGCATAACTGCGAACGGCGGCGGCCAGCGGAAGCGCATCCAGAGTGGGCTCTTCGATCGCCGAACGGAACGGCAGGCCGCTCACGTGACTGAGCACTTCACGAATCGTGATCGAGTGCGACGGCTTGCGGAGCAGCACGTGGTCGCCGTCTTTCTCGGCAATGACCATTTGACCGCGAAACTCCGGCAGATGTTTCTCGACCGGATCGTCGAGTGTGATCTTCCCCTCGTCGACAAGCATCATGACCGCCGCTGCCGTGATCCCTTTCGACTGAGACGCGATCCAGAAAACCGAGTCTGCTTTCATCGGCTTCCCGGCTTCGACATCGGCGAATCCAACCGTTTCGATCGACAGAACTTTGTCTTCGTCTGCGACAAGTGCGACAGCGCCGGCAAGTTCATGACGATCGACGAAAGGCTGCAATACCTTCGCTGAGCTGGCTGGCGGCTCGGCGACGAGGTTGGCGGTCGAGGTGGTGGCGATTGTCAGAGTCAGCAGCAGGAGTCGGAGCTTCATTGGGGCTTCCAAAGTTGCGGGTGAGGATTGCTTGCGGCCGTCGTGAATGCCGCCGGGCGTGATGCAACGAGTAAGCGTTCAACACTCGGCCAGCGATGCTGTCGAGCCGCAAAACGGGCCGCACTGTACGCCGATCGGATCCATCATGGACAGGATCGGGCTACAGATCTTCCGCTTCAGCTATCCGGGATATCCACGAATTCGGCCGGTCCCAACCAGACGCATTCACCAGAGTAGGCAGGAATGGCGAAGCTGGCTACCTGCAAAGTGTGTATTAATTAGAGCGAATTTCCTGGTTCTGCGTCCTCAGAAGACCGATGCAACCGATGAGATGGTGGAGTCTCTGACGTCGAGGAACTCCGCAATGTCAGGCTTCAGCGTGGCGAGTCGGAGAAACGGCGTGGGACCCTTTAATTCCTTAAGAAGCTGCTGGTCGGCGATTGCCGTGATGGCGACGGCGTTCCTGCTTGCCGGGTGCCAGACGGCTGAGCTTTCACAGCGACGGTCCACAGTCTCCGCCGATGTTTCCAGTCGCTTCGGCTCGAACCTTAGTGAAGAATCAGAGGCGGGAACGGTTCAGCTTCCGCCGGGTGTCGCGACTGACGATGGCCTCACTGAAGATGAAGCGGTCGCCATCTCGCTATGGAATAACGCCGCGTACCAGGCGCTGCTGGCCGACCTCGGAATTTCGAGTGCTCAGTTGTTCGACGCCGGGCTGATTGCCGATCCACAGTTTCAGATCTTCTTTCCGCTCGGCCCGAAGCAGCTTGAATTCACAACGTTTCAGGCCGTCGACGCCTTGTGGCTGCAGCCGGTGCGAGAGAAAGCGGCGGAACTCGACCTCGATCGAGTCAGCCAGTCGATGGTGCAGAACGGACTCGACGTCATCCGAGACGCGCGAGTTGCCCATGCCAGTCTGTTGCTTGCCCAGGAGCAGGCGGCCGTCGCTCGCGAGGCCGAGTCACTTCGAACCCAGATCGCGGCGCTTGCTCAGAAACGACTCGACGCCGGCGACATCAGCGAACTCGAAGCGACGACGTCGAGGATCGACGCACTACAGGCACGCGCCACGGCCGGTCGAGCTGCTCAGGATGTGGAACTCGCCCGACAGCAACTTCGAACGCTGCTCGGACTCGCCATGCACGGCGACTCTCTCAACGCGATCGCTGACGCTGACACTCTAAGTCTTCCGCAGAATGCGGAGTCGCTCGTCAGCACGGCCCTTGCAATGCGGCCTGATCTGCGAGCGGCAGAACTCGCGATTGAAGCTGAGTGCGAACGCGCTGGCCTCGCCGAGAACCAGTTCATGAACCTTGACGCCGTCTACGACGCCAACGGTTCCGGAAGTCGCGGCTTCGAATCCGGGGCCGGCCTGCGGTTTACGATTCCGATCTTCAA
>JBLFXD010000726.1:0-4074 GCA_047611045.1 Planctomycetaceae bacterium
TACCGGTCAGCCGCTCACAACATGACACATTGCTCTTGACGCCTCACACTGGGCTGAATGAACAAAACACCGACATACCCACCTCGCATCCAGCCCTGATTCACGGATCGACATCTAGGTATCGGGCTCGCGTCGTTTGATGACGACGATTTCCAAGCCTAGTCCAAGAGGCGTATCGAATCCCGTGTGCTCCTGTCGGCACTGCTCAATAGTGCGAGCAATCCACCTGCTTCAGGGGGCACCGGACCACGTATCCGGTGTGTCTACTGATCCCGTGACGTCTCAGGCTTCGGAGTGGCCAGCGGCGACGGAGCTTTGGGCTTCTGGGATGCACTCAGCCGATTGGGAATGGCGCGAAGTGACGTCCGCCACCATGCTTCATTCGTGCCACTTGCCCATAGGCCGTCATCGTGTCGAATCATGAAAGTCACCGTCGCTGACTGAGAATGACCTATACGCTCGGCAATGCGGCTGGCTTGGATTGATTGGCCGCCGCCTTCGATGAGGATCGTCAGGATGTCCCGCTGGCGAATTCTCCGTTCTTCGGTTCTTCCAGGCCGAAGCCGCACAGGCGAGCGGACAGGCACTCGAAGAGCTGGCCGGAACCGGTGACCTCACATCCGCGCCGGAATTGTTCGAACGACTGAAGTCGGAAGTCGAACGCGTGCTGCCTGTACTGGAACGCTTTGTCGAAAGCGGCGAAATATAAGACGCCTGTTCCATCAGTTGGAAGCGTCCCCATTAGCAGGCACATAGAGTGTGTACAGGCCATTTCATGCAGGTTGAAACGGAATTACCGAGCCGACGATTACAGTCACGCGTGAAGCAATGCACGTTTCGTCCGACTCGGAACAGGCCTCGGAGCGAACGTCGTCAACTCGCCGGGCGTATTTATGAAGTTCGACGACTTCCGCTACACTCCATGGCTTGCTGGATTTGTCAGCCCCCTCCCGCGCGAGCCCGAAACGTGAAAACTTTGATTCGACTTAACGTGATTCGACTGGCCTGTGTGGCTGCAGTGTTGCTGGCGAGTGGTTTTTCGCAGGCTGCCGAATGGATCGTACCCATGGCGGGGAATACTGTTCGCACGGCTCCCGAGCCTGGTGGGAACGGTGTTCGGCGAAACGGCATGGTGGCGTGGAGCAATCCTGATGAGGTGTTCTCTGTCTATTTTCATGTGGATCGGCCAGCGGATCTCCGTCTGCGGATTAGTGCCGCAGCCAGGAACGGACGCTCAACGATCGCAACGCGCGTCGGACAGCAGGAATTCAAAACGATTGTCGAAGGAACCGAGTCTGCAGCTCGCGAAATCGGCGAATTGAAGGTTGCGGATGCCGGTTACGTTCGCGTCGACTTTCAGGGTGTCGAGCGAACTGGGGACGTGTTTGCAGAACTCGGCGAGCTGCTGGTTTCGTCGAACACGGAAGGCCTGAAAGTCGACTTCGTTCGAGACAACAAAGGCGGGATGTTCTATTGGGGACGTCGCGGACCGTCGGTGCATCTCGGATATCAGGTGCCGCGAGACGTCAACCTGCAACACGCCTACTCGGAAGTAACCGTCCCAAAAGGGCAGGATCCAATTGGTACGTTTTATATGGCCAACGGTTTCGGACAGGGTTACTTCGGCATGCAGGTCAACAGCCCGAAGGAACGTCGAGTATTGTTCTCGGTGTGGAGCCCGTTCAAGACCGACAACCCTCGCGACATCCCCGAAGAACAGCAAATCGTCGCACTCGCCCGCGGCCCCGAGGTTCACATTGGCGAGTTCGGTAACGAGGGCTCGGGCGGTCAGAGTTACCTGGTTTATCCCTGGAAGGCCGGAATGACGTACCGGTTCCTCACGAAGGTCGAGCCTGACGGAAAGGGCAACACGGTCTACACGTCGTGGTTCGGCGACAAGGCGGCAGACGAGTGGCGACTGATTGCCAGCTTCCGGCGTCCGAAGACCGACACGCACCTGCGAGGCCTGCATTCGTTCCTCGAGAGTTTCTCACCCACTCACGGTTTCATTGGCCGCCGAGCGTTCTACGGCAACGTCTGGGTCTGCGACGTTGACGGCAAATGGTATGAGTGCACGAAGGCTCGGTTTTCAGTTGATGCAACAGGCGGCGGACGCCATCGACTCGACTTCACAGGCGGCTCTGATGGCAAACGATTCTTCCTGCGGAACTGCGGCTTCTTCAACGAAACGGGCCGCCCCGGAGAAACTTTCACCCGCGAGGTGACAGGAACCGGCGAACCGAATATCGATCTCGACGCGCTGCCAATCGAGTGAACTATCCGAGCCAGGTCGCGCGCGAGCATCTAATCATGCGGTTATAAGGCTACTGAATGAGGAAGAGATTGATGACACGGTCAGCAATTTTTTGCGGAGTAATACTACAGTTCGTAATGGCCACGGCTCCTGCCACAGCTCAAGAATCCGACTGGCAAAAGGAAACGGTCTCGCGACTGCGAGCGATCTACGAACGCGGAGAATTTCGAGCCCGGAAGTTTCAGGGCAAGTGGCTGCCTGACAGCTCGGGATACACTGTTCAGGAACGAGACCCAAAAACGAACAAACCCGTCCAGGTATCGTATGACGTCCGCACGGGCGAACGCACCGAAGTAAAATCATCGGACGATGTGCAGGCCGATCGGGAACAAAGACGCTCACCGGATCGCACTCGCGTCGTGGAGTTTCGCGATCGAAACTTGTTCGTTCGCGATGTCGCAACTGAGCAGAGAACACAACTGACACAGCGTCCCGACGACCGTGATCTCTGGTACCGGCAGCCCGTCTGGAGTCTCGACGGGAAGCGAATCGCGTTTATTGAATCTGACGAAACCGAAGTGAGATTACGGTCAGTCCTTGTCCCAACAGATCCATCGTACCCGGGAGTCCAGAACAATCGATTCGCTCGAGTTGGCGAAAAGATTTCCACCTTGAGGGTCGGTGTCGTCGACTCGGGAGGCAAGAAGACTCAGTGGCTGTCTATCGAGACGCCGACTGAGGGGTTCTACCTTGGGCAGGTCGAATGGGCGGGAAACTCGAACGAAGTGTTCATCGAAAAACTCAGCCGCTTTCGTGACCAGCGAGTGTTTCTGCTGGCGAATGTCGACACCGGAAACGTTCAGCAGATCTACCACGAATCCAACGAGGCATGGGCGATCAGTAGTCAGGGGAAGAATTCCTGGCTGACCTGGATTCACGATGGCGAGGCCTTCATCGTCGTCAGCGAAAAAGATGGCTGGCGGCACGCTTTCCTTTACTCACGCGACGGCAAGGAGCTGTCGCTGCTGACCCCTGGCGAGTACGACATCATCGACCGCGGCACTGTCGACGAATATGGAGGCTGGTTTTATTTCTACGCGTCGCCGAAGAATGGAACTCAGAAATACCTTCACCGTGTTCCGCTCGATGGAACGGGGACAATGGAACGAATCACGCCGGCGGACCAACCCGGAACTCATAACTATAACTTTTCGCCAGATGCCCGATGGGCGATTCATACCTGGTCGACGCTGGATAAGCCTCCAGTGGTTGATCTTGTCGAGCTGCCGCAGCACCGCGTTGTTCGGATTTTCGAAGAGAACAGCAAAATCCGCGAGAGGATGAAGGACCTGATTTCGCACCCCACGGAGTTCCTGCAGCTCGATATTGGCGACGGTGTTTCTCTGGACGCCTGGATGATTAAGCCAAAGAATTTTGATGAGTCGAAGAAGTACCCCGTCTTCATCTACGTCTATGGCGAACCGCACCTTCAGACGGTGTTGGACAATTGGGGAGCGGCTCAGGTTGACTTTCATCGGGTCGTCGCGGACTTGGGATACATTGTGGTGTCGATTGATAATCGCGGCACTCCGGCCCCCAAGGGAGCTGCCTGGCGACGCTCGATCTTCGGTAGTCTTGGACCGCTTTCTACGGAGGATCAGGCAGCAGGGCTGAAAGAACTGGGCCGCACGCAAAGTTACGTTGATCTCTCGCGAGTGGCGATCTGGGGTTGGAGCGGCGGCGGTTCCAACACACTCAATGCCATGTTCCGTAAGCCTAATCTGTATCACGTGGGGATTGCGGTTGTGCCCAAGCCACAG
>JBLFXD010000727.1:0-4063 GCA_047611045.1 Planctomycetaceae bacterium
AAGAGACGATGATCGAGTGCGTCTGGTGCAACTTCTGAAGTGCCCCTGGGCAGGACATAACAGGGGCACAGGGAAAAAACCTCAGGTCTGTTTTCCAGGTCTGAGAGTGCTTTCGAGTCTCGGTCGGACTGTGGTGCTGCGGGAATTCGCGAAACTGCCTTCGCTTAGACAACCGCGACTTTGACGCAGTTGATGGGCGGCAGGGAGTCGAAGAGGCAGTCCCATTGGTCTCCGCTTTCGCGGCCGATCCAGAGTTGGCCGGTGGTTGTGCCGAAGTAGAGGGATGGCGATTTGAGATGGTCGATCGTCATCGCGTCGCGCAGGATCGTGAAGTAGCTCTCTTTCTTCGGAAAGCCTTTTGACAGGCGCTTCCATTTGTCGCCGCCGTTGTTGCTGCGCCAGACGGCGGGTTTGTTGTCGGGGCAGGTTCTGGTCGAAGGGTCCAGCGGAACGACGTAAACAGTGTCCGGATCGTGAGGGTGCACAACGATCGGGAAGCCGAAGTCGGACGGCAGGCCGTCGGCGATGGATCGCCAGGTGTGACCGTGATCGTCGCTGCGGAGGACTCCGATGCCGGGCCGGTCTTCCCAGCCACCGTGGTTCTGCATGTAGAGCCGACCAGGAGCGTCCGGGTGAGTGGCGATCTTGTGAACGCACTGACCGAATTCTGGATACGGGTCCGGGAAGAAGCCTGCTCCGACACCGTCGTTTGACGCGTTGAAGGTCTCGCCGCCGTCTTCGCTGAGGTAGTGGCCGCCGGTCGAGATTCCAAGATGGACTCGGTTGCCGTCGCGAACGATCGTGTGCATGCACAGGCCGCCGTTGCCGGGCTGCCACTGTTTGGAGTGTTCGTGGTTGCTGATGCTGGGCACAAGTTCCCAGGAATTGCCGCCGTCCTTGCTGCGGAACAGCGACGCGGGTTCGACTCCGCAAAGCAGGTCACGTTTGCCGCTGCCGGGTTCGAGCGACCAGATGTTGGCGAGGGCTCGACCGTCGTCTTTCGGGAACGCCGGAGCCGACTTCGTTTCTTTGAACGTTTTCCCCAGGTCCGTCGAGCGGAGAATCTTCATCCCGAAGAACGGACAGCAGCTCGATGCGAAGATCTTCGGCTTCGTCCCGCGTTGATCGATCAGGGCCGAGTAAACGCCGACGCCAGGTTGGAACGGGCCTCGCAGTTCAAACTTGCGGCGAGTCTTGGCTGACTCGGCGATGAACAGGCCTTTTTTCGTACCGATGCAAAGAATGAGTCGCTCAGCCATGTTTAGAGCACCTTCTGAATTAGTTTTCGGTGTGTCCTGCAGGAGGGCCACCAGGGGAAGCAAAGCCCCTTCAGCGTTCCCGCTCCTGCACAGAAACCATAAATATGGTTCAGCCTCCCGAAACTGCAGGCATGATGAAAAGGGTGTCGCCAGGATCCAGCGGTGCTTCGAAATTGTTAACTCCGAGCAGCAAATCCATATTCACAAAAAGATGGATGTGCCGCCGAACCGCTCCGGTCTCGTCGCAGACACTTCGATAAACGGCCGGGTGGTGCTGCTCAAGCTGCCGCAGAGCCTCGCCAACCGTCGCCGCGGACACGATCAACTGAGACCGTCCACCGCACTCCGATCTTAACGTCGCCGGAATCTGAACTGGAATAGAAGCTGGCATTCAACATCCTCGCAGGATGGTTCAGGACGACTTTTGAGCTTCGGCCAGGCGGATTTCTTCCTGGCGGTAACGTTCGTTGAGTTCCAGGTTGAACCTTGGGTGATCGTCGTGGATGTTGGCTTTGCGGTGCCTCGCGCTGCAGCGGTAACAAACCAGGACGTCGCGCATCACCGCGTAAAGAACCATGTCGATCGCAGCAAAGACCAGCAGGATGCCGAGAGCCCATTCAGGCTCGTGGTAAGCCCAGGCAATCGTGCTCATGATGCCTCCGGCCAGAACCATCAACAGACCGAGCGCCTGCGGAAAATCTTTCTGACGCCAGAGATCTTCGTTGCCGCAACACAGGCAGCGTTTCGGACGGTCGTCTTCGATGTCGGCTGAAGTGACCTCTCTCGACCAGTCTTGAGACGAGCACGCCAGCTTGCTGGTTTTTGCCGAGACGACTTCGATGTTTGGCGCGTCGCACTTCGGGCATTGATAAATGAGCTGCATGATCGTAATTCATTTTGAAATGACTACGTGTTGAGTCATCGAATTTCAGAAAGATGTAGGGTGGGCATTGCCCACCAGAAGTACCAACGTTGCGGTGGGCAGTGCCCACCCTACGGGAAACGTATCTAAAGTGGCAGTTGCAGTTCGTGACGAAGCAGTGCGCCGGTCATTTCGCCGATAAACGCCAGGATGACGCCGACAAAAAGAACGCCGGTCGCTGACTGCGTGTTTTTGTAAGCCAGAATCTTGACCACCATAATCGACACGGCCAGTGGTCCAAGGATGCCGCCGGTCCATTCCAGCATCAACCAGACGGTGTGAGTCGACGTCCAGCTGGTCGCTCCGATCGAGGTTGTCCCTTCTGCGCCGAATGGCCAGAACAGCCAGAGCGCGATCGCTCCGAAGAACAGACGATCTACAGCGACGCAGCACAGAAACCAGTTCACTCGGTTCAGCGGCGTTGTCGACATCGTTGGCGTTGTCAGGTACCAGTGCCCGAGCAACATCCCGCCGACCGTTGCGCCGGAAACGGCGGCGACGGCCAGCTCGGTCAGCCAAGTGAGGTTCCCTTTGAGCGTCACGAAGCCGTCGCCGGAGACGCTGCTCAAGATGACGGTGATCAGCGAGACGACAGCGATGCCAAAGGCGAATCGCGTGCCGGCCGCGCGGCGTTCGAGAGTCCACATCACTGAACCCAGAAACGACATCGTCGCCAGACCGATGGAGATCCAGCGAACGATCTCGGCCGAAAGCATCGGCTCAGCGCCTTCGGCAACTGGGGCCGGGCCGATGGCCATGAACGCCAGAACGGACAACCCCAGTGTGACGAGGTTCTGAATTCGGAAGAAGCCCGACGTCACTTCAGAGCGAGGCATGACGCACCACACCAGGCTCATCCCGCAAATCAGTCGAATGGCAAATTGAGTGAGCATGGAGTTTCGGTCAGGCAGATTTTTCAGCGGAAGTGCAATGAGTTTTAGCCACAGAGATCACAGAGGACACGGAGTTGTTCGTGAGGATATTTCTCGGTGGCCTCTGTGATCTCTGTGGCAAGATTTAAGAGAAGTATTTTTGAGGGATTACGGATGCAGCTTCTGGACAGTCTCGACGAGCTCTTTGGCAAGGGCATCAACGGTGCCCTGCTTTCGTTCGTTGTTCAGTAACCCGTCATCGGCGAACGCCGAGTGAGCTTCCGAAAGGGTGATCTGGTCAGGCATCACCAGCACGCCGATGTTCTGAAGGATTGATCGGAGGTGAACCAGCCCTCGGATTCCGCCGAGGCCACCTGGTGACGCCGCCATGATCGCCGCGGCCTTACCGACGAACGCCGCTTTCATGGGTTCGCCCTCAGCCCGACGCGAAATCCAGTCGATTGAGTTCTTCAGGACGGCGCTAATCGAGCTGTTGTACTCGGGCGAGGCAATCAGCAGTCCGTTGTGTTCGATGAAAAGCTGCTTCAGTTTCGTCGCGTTTTCAGGCATGCCGTGTTCGGCTTCGTAGTCTTCGTCGAACATCGGCAGCGGAAAGTCTGCGAGGTCGATTAATGTGACCTCGGCGCCGGCTGCTTCAGCCGACTTCGCGGCAACTGCAACGAGCTTCTTATTAAACGACGCTTTTCGAGTGCTCCCGGCAAAAGCCAGAATTCGTGCCGTGCTCATGGAAGTGTTTTTCCTTCGAGTCGATAAAGTTGACGCACCATTCCGGCAAAACGTCATCGCTGCGGACGTCAGTTTGGATTTGCATCGACGCTTCGTGATGCAAGAGGCTCGTTTGACGTGCCCTTCAGACGTGAACTCTAATCGCGGCTACTTTGTCTGAACATCGTTCGTCAATCGTTGCCGCGATGGCTGAAACTCTTCGGAAAGTAACGAATGGATCAAATCCTCGAAGCACTCGCAGACTGGCTCCAGGACAACTGGAT
>JBLFXD010000728.1:0-4063 GCA_047611045.1 Planctomycetaceae bacterium
TAGCTCGGTGCAGGGAGAAAGAGTTCTGTTTCGGAATTGCCGTAAACGGAATACTGGTAGTTAGTTACAGCGTCGATTTGTGGTGAATGTGAAGTTTTCTGAACGGTTTGGTATTCAGACTGCTTTACATCGGATTCAGACAGCGGGCGTCGAGAACAACGACACTGAGGCCTGCTTCAATTCAGAACCTGCCAGCCATGAGGAACACCGCTATGACAACTCTCTTCACACAACTGCTCAATGATGAAAACGGTTTCCTGATGTCTGCCGAGCTGATTCTGCTGGCATCAATCCTTGTGCTCGGCCTGGTCGTTGGCCTGAGCGAAGTTTCGTTTGCGATCAACAACGAGCTTGAAGATGTCGCGTCTGCGTTCAGCTCGATGAATCAGTCGTATTCAGCCAACGGTTCGGACTCTCGTGGGAAGGGGCGACGGTCGGGAAGTCGCTTCAACGATGAGCGGGACAACTGCGACAGTCAGTGGGACATCCAGGGGAGCGGTTGGCAGGGCGAATACTAAGTTCTCGACACGTTGACTCGGCTGACACTTCTGAAGAACAAAACAAAACGGCCCGCGTGCAGATTCTGCATGCGGGCCGTTTTGTTTTTTGTTGCGTTTACGAAGAGGGTGGCGGCGGTGGAGGCAGCTTCAAAGGAGCCTTGTCGGACTTTGGACTCTGCAGCGGTTCGTTGGTGTCGCGAGATGCTTCCCGGACACGGACCCCGATGATGGTGATCCGCGGAGCTCGACGAGGTGATGCCGAGTTGGGAGTCGCGTCATTGTCGACCGCGGAGCCGGCCGTCGATTTTTCTTGAGCCGTGCTTCCGACTTCAGCGCTCGCGACGGCCTGCGGTGGGTTCGGACTAAGCGACGGGTACGGGTTAAGAAGATCGAGCCGTGTGTTGCCATATCGAATTCCGGACGGCGACGCGGCAGTCCACCACGGTGCCGTCGCCTGAGTTGCAGATCCGGGCTTGCTGGCCGGATCTCCCAGCACGACTACCAACGGATCAACTGGAGTCGGACTAGGAGGAAACTCAAACAGTAGCGTCGTACCGGCGAGCTGTGGGGAAGACGGTCTGAGCGGATTGCCGCCGTCCACGACGCCGCTGAATCGGATGACTGTTTCTCCGGACGGGTGAGTTTCAAGGCTGCTGTGGCGGATTGCTCGCGCGGAGTTGGCAGGTCCGGGAAAGATGACAGCGACCTGAGCCAACTCTGATTGCCACACAGGGTCGCAAGCAATGATCAAGTCGTCGTCGCCGAACTTCGGCTCGACGGCAACGCGAATCGACGTTCGCAACCGCTGGATCGTTGCTGGCGGTACTGGGTGTGTTCTCGCGAGTTCGGCGGCGGCCTGCATCAGACTGAGGATCGGCAGTGCGGCCAGCGTGTCTTCGTTGGCGAGGGCCTGAGCCAGCTTCTCTGACTGATGCTGCCGGTAGTACATTCCGACGAGGGCGACCGTGCTGCGAGTTGTCTCCAGATCGACGTCGATGTTTCGCAGGATGGCGTCTTCCGCGTCTTTGAGTTCGCCGTGTTTCTCCAGAACCTGCGCGGCCATCAAATTCACCTGCCAGACGTCCGGTGAATGGGCCAATGCCTGGCGAGCTGACTTGTCGGCGCCGGGTTGGTTGAGAAACGTCTGAATGACCGCGAGGTTGGCCAGTGATGAAGCCATCATGTCATCGCGTCGAAAGTGGCCGTGTCCGAGGTTGGCGAGGTTGTTGTACGTTTCTGACGACGTCGAAAAGTCGCCGAGTCCCTGCTGAGTTCTGGCGAGGTAGTACCAGTAAGGAGGGTAGCACTCCATAAACGGTTCCATCCGCTTCAGGATGCGCAGTCGCTTTTCAAGGTCGGGCTCCTGGATGGCTTCGGTCAGGTCGTCCAGGTCGTTGCCTCGAACAAGCCACCTGTCCGGAATGTTTCTCGACTGAGTCAGTTTCCAGAAAGTATCGAGAAACTTCGACGACTTATCGACGACGGCGTTGATGCGATTCTTCTCGACTTTCCACGTGTCGAACTCGCGAGTCCAGCTCATGTCGCGGTAGTCGAGCCAGGAGTTGACGCCGGTGTAGACGGCCCGTTCGAACGAGAGTGTTGCCATCTGCGCGGCTACTGCCAGCGCGGTGCCACCGAGTTCGCGATGCAGCGTTTTCTTAAACTTTTCCTGCAGGACATCGGTCTCTCGTTCGGCGATATCGATCTGAGCGATCTCATCCAGCACGCTCGTGTAAAGCTTGATGACTGCCTCGTCGGCGATCCCGTCGAGATTCAGGTTGTTGAGGATCTTCTCCTGCTCTTCGAGCATCACTCGCTTGGAAGGGTTCTGCCGAATCCGATGAAACGACGCGCGGCAGTAGTTCAGTGCGACGGCCGTGGAGCGATCGCGGCTGTCCGGATTTTTCGACGCATCGGCAGCGGAAGTCTGAGTCTCGCTTCCCGACAGAATTGCTGCGCAGGCAATCGCGAAACAGAGTCGTCGAATTGGCGGTGAGAAATTCAGGCGGGACATCAGGTGTCGAGCGGGCAACATTTGCCACTCCCTTTTGAGACTCAGGCACGGCGGCAGATCGCGACAAGGCCCGTGCGAATGCACACGGTGGCCTTGCAGAGATGCGATCACTTTCTGCGACCCGCAAGTCTAAGTTGGGCGCGACCCACGTGGACTGATTTCGCGAGTCGATTCATGAAACGAAGCATGCCCCGTTCCTGCCGCGCGGACCAGGTAAAGTATGACGACGACCTCAGACCTTCACCGATCGTCCCAACACGATTCTTTTACCTGACCGTCACCGCTTTATGGGTAATCAGAGCCTCGCCATTGCAGCTTGAAGACTCACGAAGGGAAGGCTGACAAAGTAAGGTTAAGATCGTTACTTCTCGGACCAGCAACGTGGATCATTCCGGATTCAACCAATGAGCATTGATGCAACTTTCCGGACGTACGTCCCAACGGAGAACGTCGAAGAGGTACTTAGTTCGTTCGCGGAACTGCTGCGTCAACCAGGTGCTGCTGAGCAGCTGTTAACAACGATCGAGTTACCCTCCGGAGCAACGGTATCGATTCCCGGCGAGGACTCTGGCCTCGGTCAATTGTCGCCGAACAATCGCGACGTGACGATCTGGCACCGGGCTGATGACGTTACGTCGGTTCCGCAGGATACTTACGACACCGAACGGCTCGGTGCCGCAGACTGGTACCGGATCGACGTGACTCTCGATATACGGACCGACACACGATTTACAGAATTGTCGCTGAGTTCGAACTTCAGCGATTCCGCTATGTTGTTGTCGCTTCCGGAAGTCTTCAGCCGTCTCGCAGATGCGGCGACAGTCGCAGAAGCTGCGTTTTCCACCATTGAGTGCGAATCGCCTCCTGACCTGATCGAAGACGGGCGCGGCCAGCTGCTGAGTATCTCGTTCCGCGAATTTTCCGATGATGACGGCACTGTCCGGATCGATGATTGGGTCGACGCAGTCGTCACCTGGCAGACCGGTGATCGGGACGACGGATTCGATGCCGATCGTGATTTTGCCGAACACACGGTCGGGGATAAGGACGGCAGCCCCGTTAAAGCTACGTCTGGAGACATCAGGTTCCTTGTCAAGGCCCGCTATAAGCCGTACGCGCCGGTATTCCCCCCGATCAGACGCCCGACCTGATGCTCAGTCGTGACAAGACGTTGCCACCGCGTTTTCGAGAACTGTTCGAAAAACTCGTGACGGAACGCGTTGAGGTCAAGTATCAAGCGAACCACGAACTGCGCGATTCGCCAGACGAAACACGACAGACTGCTGAGCATGACGTGGCTGGCGTGCTGCGGAACGATGTTGCGGTTCCACCAGACAGTAAGACACTGCCGGCAGTTCTCCCGGATTCAACGAAATTCGAGCTGCAGCCTACGTGTACTGCGGACGCGACGTTCGTCACGAAGGCGAGCATCCTGCACGACAAAACATGGTCGACGGCACAGGGTCTGCACCAGTCCGGGCAGCGAGTTGCCGCACTGTTTGAACTTGTAGTTGGCCTGGTAGAACCCACTCGATTGCTCACGTTCTGT
>JBLFXD010000729.1:0-4050 GCA_047611045.1 Planctomycetaceae bacterium
AACTCGCATGGTTCAAGTCCGAATGTGGACCGAACAGCCTTCACGCTTTCCGGAATCGTGGGCGAGTTTGAGACCGCGTCTCGGATTGCCCGAATCAGGATGTTCTTCGGAGTGTGTTCCAGGCTGATAAATTCTAGAACCTGGGTTCGGTAACCACAGCCTTCCAGCAGGTCTGCTCGCAAAGAATCGGTCAGTAGTTCCGCGAACCGTTCTTTGAGAATGCCACGACGCATGATCGGCGAGAGAAATTCCGTGTTGAGTTTCGAAGCGACTTCGTGATGGCAACATGGAACGGCAAAGATCACTTTGGCATTCCACTCGACCGCCCGCGCAATCGCAACGTCGGTCGCCGTGTCGCAGGCGTGAAGCGAGACGCTCAGGTCGACAGACTCCAGCGGCGAGTAACCTGCCATGTCGCCCGATTCGAATCTCAACCCGTCGCAGCCCAGCCTGCTCGCAATCTCGTTGCAGTGCTCGACAACGTCCGTCTTCAGGTCCAGGCCAACGATGTCGACCTTTCGACCGTGAATCCGGTTCAGTAAATGGTGCATCGCGAACGTCAGGTAACTCTTCCCGCACCCGAAGTCGACCACTCGGATCGGCCCCGTTTTTGGAAACGACTCGTAAACGTCCTCGACAAATTCCAGATAGCGGTTGATCTGGCGGAACTTATCGAACTTCTGCTTCCGGACATTTCCGTCGGCAGTCATCACACCGATCTCCTGCAGAAACGCGCATGGCGTTCCGTCAGGAATCAAGTATTGCTTCTTCCGATTGTGATCAGTCGGCAAAGTCTTTTGCTTCGAGGGTGGAAACCGATGCGCACGCACCTTGCCGCTGGCTTTGACTTTGACCGTGAAGTCGAACTCCGCCGTAAAAAGATGCCCACGCCGAAACCGGGCGGTGATCAGGCTTTCGACCTCTTTGATCGCTTCATCCAAAGGGAAGTTTCGATGAGTTTCCCGCCGAGCCTCACAAAGCGTGAACTGAAAACTGCGGCCGGATTTGAGATCAACCGGACGGACGACGATCTTCTCGACGGCCTCCGTAATTTCCGTTTCGGATTTCAGCGAAGAATCGCTGTCATCACGAAACGGATGACTCAGCACCAGCTGAATCAGCGAGTCCGTTGCGGCGACCGCCTCGAAGTGAGTCGTGAGTTCGTTCATGGTTGACTAGCGCGCGACGTTCGCATCGAGGAACTTGTAAAACTGCTCTGTCGCGGGATCATCCGGTTTGCCAAGGTCATTATTCAGACGGCTGTGGTTGCTGTCTCGCTTGCCGTACGCCGTGGCCGGAATTCCAGACTCCTGCAGCACCGCTTCAAGTCGGACAGCCTGAGCTCTCGTATCGGGATTGCCGGGAAAGTACAGAAGCAGGAACGGCGGAATTCCTTTGCCCTTCGACACGTGGGTCACGGCCGAGAAATCAATGTGTTTCTCTGGGTCGTTCCCGAATTTCTGACGATGCCCGAACGTGTACATCTTCCCGCCGTAGAGCGTCTGCCGGTGTTCGGCCGTCATGATGATTTTCGGAATGTCGTACGTGTCGCCGTCAACCGGCACACATCCCCGGAGGACGTCGAACGACACGCCCTCTGCTTTCAGATATCGATCGTCGGTACAAATTAACGCGGCCAACTGGGCGCCCGCCGAATGCCCACCCACGAAAATTCGACTCGGATCGCCGCCGTACTTGGCGATGTTTCGATGGACCCAGCCGAACGACTTCGCGACGTCACGGGTCAGCACATCCATCGTCACTTCGGGCAACAGACGGTAGTTCGTCGACACAACGACGACCCCTCGCTCGGTCAGCACTTTGGGTTTCAACGCGACATCACTCTTGTCACCGGCCTGCCATCCACCGCCGTGAATCCAGAACATGACAGGAAGATTCTGATCGGTCTTATTCTCAGGCGTGTAAATATCCAGAACGTGTCGTTTGTGGCCGTTTTCGACGTACGGAATATCCGCAGTCAGCTTCTGAGCCGACGCAACGCTGACGAGCACAAGCATCGTCAATGCGACCGCAATCGTAAGTCTTAGATTCATGACACAAACCTTGTTCGCGTGAGGATCGAAACTCGAACACTATTCGCGGTAGTTCCAAATAATCACCGCCCACGCATTGTGCGACAGCGGCCAACACTTTGCCACGCCCGCATCGCAAACATTTCGGCAAGTCGCCTCATGGCCGAAGTCGCGACATGAATGGTTAGCAGTCCTGGGAACCGCAGTCGGTTTGCCTGTTCATGACGGAACAGGACCGAATAGACGAGAATACTCTGGCGGCGGTTGAATACTGCAGAGACGTCTTGGAAGCATTGCCTGATGGATACTCAATTGTGTGTTCCACGGTCATGCGTGGTGTTTCTTCGACGGCTGAATTCCCAGCATTGAAGATAACTTCACGGGCCACTCGTCTCGCGGAGCCTGCTATGAAGTGGATTCGTATGCTGTTTAGACTTTCGGATTCTCGCACATCGATTCCCGCTTCGAAGTCAAGAGTCAATGTCGTCTGTGGAATCTCGCCACTTTCTTTCCCTTCCGAGACTGTTCTTGCCCATTCAGCAAGCCGACGCTCTTGAGTCCGGAGAAACTCTGCATGTCGTGCGGAAACTTTTCTGGCACCGGCATCAAAGCTTGCCTGGTACTCTTGCGGAATATTCGCAAGCAACGTTGGGACTTCAGATTCCATGCTCAGCCTGGTTCTGAGAGTAGTTGCATGTGGTCCGTCGAGAAATGCAGCAATCGCACCCGCGTATCGCAGATTCTGGATCATCGCCGCCGCAAATTCTGTCCGACTAAGAGTCTGCCGAGCAGCAAGGGTGTCCGCGATCAACTTTCGAGTCCAATACCATGCTGCCTGGTGCTCGCCCATGCCGAGCAGAATGTCGACTGCGAATGAACCAGTCAGGAATAATCCCGTCACGCCGTAATCGATCATCGGCGACTCCAGCTTCGCGGGTCTGTCTCTGCTTTGCTTGAGCCGAATCAGCTCGGCGATCCCGCTTCAACTGAAGGAACGGGTCGGAAAGCGCTTCTGCAAACGGGTCGCAACCAGCATTGACAGTAAAAGGTTTTGAGGAGCGTTTTGAGTGGCCCATGAGACTCTCCCAGCTTTATTAATCCGGAGTTGATTGAAATGAGGGTCCGGCGTCATACGCCATGGACAGTTTTACGATCTTTCTGCAACTGCAGGATTCTTCGGTCGATATTCTGTCGAATACTCTCACGCGTCTTTCGGATATTCGCCTGAGTTTCACGATGAATCTCATCCGGCGTCTTGCCGTAGATCACGCCGAATGAAAATTTTGCGATGCTTGACGGATTGATTGCTTCAAGGCCTTTGACACCCAGGCTCAAGCCCTTGGCTCCAATACTCAGTCCTTGAACGGCCAGGTCAGTCAGAATGTTGATTCCCTCTGCCATCGTTCCTGAAATCAGCTCGGCAGCTTCGGCTCGCTTCGTGGCCGACTCGATGGCACCATCAATTACTTCCTTGCCAACTGAATTCCCGACAAGTCGACCATTCGGAGCTCGACCGGCAAGCGGCAACAGAGAATTGTCAGACGCAACGCTCAGACTGCGACTGGCAAGCTTGCCTTCCGTCGAGTCCGCATTGGGATTCACCGCGTCGAATATGGCTGGCGCCAGCTTGAGCGTTTCTTTGCCCACGACCAGAGTCGCCTGTCGAGAGCCATACTTCAGCACGGTTTTGCCGGCCCCTTTGAACGCAAAAGCGACGTCCGCTACCAAAGCCGATCGCTTCGCGAAGCGATCGGCTTTGGCTTTGTCCTCATTCAGTTCTCGTTCGAATTGAGCAAAGTCGCGATCATTGGCCAGCTTCACGTTCCGCATCGTCGCGATTGCTGACTTGTACAGTTCCACTGTCAGCGGAATGGCGATCGAGGCTCCGACAGGATCGTGTTCGGGTCCGACGAAATCGGTCGCCCTTTAATCAGGGAGTTGAATCTCCAGATCGACTCGTGACTACTCAGGCCATACTGGCTGGCGATTCCAGAGAGAGTTTCACCACTCTCAACCT
>JBLFXD010000730.1:0-4042 GCA_047611045.1 Planctomycetaceae bacterium
GCACATTCTCGCGAATCTGCCCGCTGTCAGAAGAGGTTGCCGCCAGTTGGACCGCCGAGGCCGCCTTTCCTGCGTCCGCCCTTCTTTCCACCGAGACCGAATCCACCTCCTTGGTCTTGCTGTACAGGAGGATTGACTCGCTGTTCACCGATTCGTTTTGCAGCTCGTAAAAAAGTGAGAAGCTGCTGAACCTCCATGAGCACGTCGGGCGTTTGCCGAACGATCAGCGACTTCGTAACCCTGCTCTTGCTGACGGTGCCGCCGCATCCGTCGAATCGCTCCCACAGTCCGTCAGTCTCGCCCTGGATCAGGTTGGCAAGTTCCCTCCAGCTCTTGTCTTTCTCCGTCATGAGATCGGCCACGGGAAAGATACCTGTCGTCAGGGCAATGGATGCCACTACGAGACACGTAACTTTGATGACGTCATCTTCAACGACATAAGTCAGCTCCAAATCTTTAAGCAGGAGTTTCAGGATCGTTCGCACAGGAATGTTGCTGACTTTCAAACTGACAGGCTCATCGACCACGAGGCCGGCTTCTTCGATCGCAACAACGTCAAGAATGATCGGAAGGCCACTGGATTTGGAAACGGAATGAATCGCGTCGCTCAGCGGCAAGTCATCAAAGGCCACCGATATCTTCTCGTTGAGCTTTCGATAGATGGCGGCTTCCGCCTCTGAAATATGGGGGAATAGAGGCTCAACGAAGTCTTCCGGCAGCGGGCGTGCTCCGGGAAATGGTGACTCGATGACCTTGTCTGCAGCGAAGCCGGAGGCGGCCACGGCAAGAAGGATCAGGCTGAACTGGATCGCAGCTGGACGTCGCATGCTGTAGCTCCGGATTTAAGGAGCCATCAGTATGCAAGGCAGGCCACCTTACGTCATGCGTTTTGGGGGACCACTTCCATGCGAAGTCGGAAATTGTGTCGCTGGCCGAACGACGGAGATTGGTGCGCGACCAGCGGCGGAAGCACGATCGTCGTGGCGAGTGATTCCTTGTCAGGCATGTGTCGCTTTTGTTGCCTTTAGCGTTGCTCAGTATTGGCAGCGATTAGTTTCTGGCAGCGACCGTGGATGCGGCGGCGACGGTCTTCTGGGGAGTCGGCGCTCGGAGGGCTTTCAGGAAGGCGATGAGGGCTTCGCGGTCCTGCTTTTTGATGCCTTCCAGGTATTTTTCGCGCGTGTATTTTGCGTCGCCGCCGTGCTTTTCGATAGCGTCTTCGAGCGTTGGCGACGAGCCGTCGTGCCGGTACGGAGCAGAATCGGCGACGCCCCAGAGCGGCGGAGTTTTCCAGTCAGCGAGTCCCGGCACGTTTGATGGCATCGGCACTTCGGGTTCGCGGACGTAGCCGTTGTGATCCGGGTCGGTAATGTTGTGCAGGCAGAGGTCGCTGTAGAGTCCCTCGACGCCGCCAAGATCAGGAGTGTGGCACTCGGCACAACCGATTTCGGAGAAGACCTGCTTCCCTCGCACGACGGCTGAGAATTCTTTGGAGTTGCGTGGCATCACCAGCTCCGGTCGTTCCAGTGTCAAACAGAACGTGGTGAGACTGTCGAGCTGATGGCTCGTCATGTCGTACTCGGCGTTCTCGTCCGCTTTGAATTCTCCAGGCTGGTCCTGCCGCCGGTAAGAATTCGAGAGACCAACTTCAACGGCACACGCCGTGGCAACGAACTCTTCAATCGTCGCGAACTGAGCCTTCCAGCCGAACTTGCCGACGCGCCCGTCAGCCAGCACTCGGACTTTGCCCATCGTCGCGTCGAAGTCGCCCTGAAACTCTTTTCCCAACGCGGTCAGACTTTGTCCCCAGGCGTTCTGCCGAATCGACCAGTCGGAGATTTCGTCGATCAAACCTGCACCAAACAAAGCGGGCGTGTTGATCTCTTCAAGCTCGACCGGATTGAAATCTTCCAGCCGGACCTGGCAGTTTCCGACGATCGTCACACCACCAGAGACGACTGGGTATTTCTGTCGGACCTGGTCGTCGGTTTCGAGCAGATGTTTGGCCGTCGCGTTGGCATGAATGACTCCGCCGTACATGTTGGGGTCGTTCCGGTTCGGCAGGACAGAGAACGCTCGGACGTTGTGTTTGTTCTCGCCTGCTCCGCCCGTGCCACCTTGCGAATGGCAGGCCACACACGAATTGGCATTGAAGACCGGACCGAGTCCGTCGCCTTCTCCAGACAAGGGATCGTTCGGGGTCCACTCATGAATGAACAGCTCGCGGCCTTCAGCGGTCAGCTCCTGCTGAGACGGAGCGATCAGCCAGGCAAAGCCCTGCGTGACTCCCCAAAGCATGACGAGCGCACCGGTCACGCAAAAAACTCGACGACGACGATCCCACGATTGCCAGACTTTCATGAGCAAGCTCCGTAAACAACCGACGAAAATCGGTTTCGGAAACAGAAGAAGCAGTATGGTGCCGCGTCTTCAGATTCAGATCCAGTTCTGAATTGCTGATAGTTACGGAAGAATCCGTTTCCGGATCTTCCAGCGTCGGACGGGAAACGAATTTTGTCGGCAGAATTCAACCGGTAAATCAGGTTTACTCTGAACCACGGTAGAGCTTCTGAGCGAGAATGAATTCCTCAACAGCTCGAGGCACCAGATAGCGGATCGACTTTCCTTCTGGCACGCGACGCCGCAAATCCGTGGCTGAGATTGAAATTCCCGGCATCGTCACAAGCCGCACGCTCGCGGCCAGCTCAGGCTTCAAACCAGCCGTCAGCTCGTCGAGTGACGCTTCTCCTCGATTCACCGCGACGACGGTTGCCAGCTGCGAGATTTCTTCCGGCTCTTTCCAGGATGGGAAATCCCGCAGCGAATCCGCACCGATCAGGAAGAAGAGCTCGTCTTCGGGACGTTCCTCGCGGAGCTGCCTCAGCGTGTCGACCGTCCAGGACACTTCATCCCGTTTTAGCTCAATTTCCGAAACGACAAACTCGGGCCGCCCGGCCGTTGCGAGCTTCAGCATCTCGACGCGGTCAGCATCCGGCGAGAGCGAGCCAGCGTCCTTGTGCGGCGGAATATTCGTCGGAACAAACCAGACTTCGTCGAGCCGACACTGTTCGCGGCACTGCTCAGCCAGCAACAGGTGCCCGTTGTGAACCGGGTCGAACGCTCCGCCGAAAATTCCCAGTCGCATTGCAGACTCCGTATCAACGGTCGTTAGAACGCTAATTTTCGCTAATCAGAAGTTAGTGCCGATTAGCGTTCATTAGTGTTCCGTTGATTCTTTCACTCAACAGACTCCGTCAGGCCGAGCCTGACCTACGCGATGAGATCTTCAACAACGTGTCCGTGAACATCGGTCAAACGAAAATCTCGTCCGGCGTAACGGTACGTAAACTTTTCGTGGTCGAAGCCGAGCAGTTTGAGCATCGTAGCGTGCAGATCGTGGACGTGAACTTTGTCCTCGACCGCCTTGAAGCCGAACTCGTCGGTCGCTCCGTGAACGTGGCCGCCTTTCACACCGCCGCCAGCCATCCACGTCGTGAAGCCCCAGTGATTGTGATCTCGACCGTTGATCTTTCCCTGGTTGGAGCCTTTCTTGGGCATTTCAACAACCGGCGTTCGCCCGAACTCGCCGCCGCAGATCACCAGCGTATCTTCCAGCAGGCCTCGCTCTTTCAGGTCCTTAAGTAGAGCGCCGATTGCCTGATCACACTGCTTCGCTAATCGCCGGTGGTTCTTCTCGATGTCGTCGTGACTGTCCCACGGCTGCCCGGCTCCGTGCCAGAGTTGCACCATGCGAACGCCACGCTCGATAAGTCGTCGCGCGATGAGTATCTGTCGAGCCTGGACGCCGGGCCCGTAGGCATCCTGAATGTGCTTCGGCTCGCGAGACACGTCGAAGGCTTCTTCCGCGTCACGCTGCATCCGGTAGGAAAGTTCGAACGACTGAATACGGGATTCCAGCTGCGGATCGTGACCGCGTTGTTCGAGGTGGCGCTGGTTGAACTCCTGCAGCAGATCAAGTTGCCGGCGCTGGTTGGGCCGAGATACCGAGCCGTTGCGAATATTCGCGATCAGTTTGTTAAGT
>JBLFXD010000731.1:0-4042 GCA_047611045.1 Planctomycetaceae bacterium
GTGTGCCGGCGCGGAGATCTTTCAAACTTCATTGACGCTCTGGTCACTCGAAAGTCGCCCGCGCCGGCACACCAGCAGTTTGATCCGCTCCGCTGGTCACACCCTACTCCCAGTTCCGGCAGCTTGAGCAGAATCGTGATTGCCGGAACTGCGCAGAACTTGTTCCAGCCTACACGGCTGACACGAGAAACGTTGATTTCAGATTCCCAGATCGCGGCAAATGTCCTCGACTTTTGACTCAAGGCCGTAAACGGTGGTGCGCAGCCGCTCAACCTCGTCCTTCAGTTCCTGATTCTGACTCCGCAATTCAGAGATTTGGTTCTCCAATGCGTCGGCTCTGGCGTCGTCGAACGCCGGAGAAATGCTGGTTGGAGCCGCCATCGCCGGTGCCGCGGACGAGACAGCGGGAGGTGCTGCAGAAGTTGCTTCGGCGGGCAAGGCTGTCATGACGCCACGGTTTTCGTTGGCTCGAAAAAACGCATGGTCAACTTCCACGCCTCGCCGCTCCAGCGAACCGCTGGCCTGAATGTAGCCGCGCGTCAGCAGGTCGTTCAGCTCGCTTCGCAACAGCGACAGGTTTTCGATGGGTACCATGCGGCTGGCCCGACCGCGCAGTTCTCCCAGAGTCTGCCGACCTCGGCAAAGTAATTCGCCGAGGATTGCAATCTGCGGCTCCGAGAATTCGTACCGCTTCCGCACGTAATGCCGATACCTTAGCGACCGACCGCTGTCCGGATGCAGCACCCCGACCAGTCCCAGTTCCTTGAGCTGATCGAGTGTCTCTTCGATGACGTCTTCGTCGTAGTCAACGACCGGCGACCGATTGCTCTTCTGGTTACATCCGGTCATGACGGCTTTGAGCGTCAATGGGTAATACTCCGGAGTCGTCAGGCCCTTTTCGATGAGCACACCCAGTACTCGCCGTTGCCGCGAAGAAAGCTCACGAACTTCCGGCCGTTGGTCATTCTCAAACTCGTCCATCAACCGCTCCATGGTTTCGTTTTAGTTCGTTTGTGAGCCGACGGCGCTAGCCGCGGGCCTTTTGTTTTTCGTCGATTTCCGGTCCTCGGCCCGACGCTAGCGCGTTCGGCTCACATTTCTGAGACAGAGCCTGAAGACATCTCCTCGGTCCTCTGCGTTTTTCAACTCCGCGGCCTCTGCGTTCAAATTCATCCTGAACTTATAGAGTGGTTGTTTATCGATTACCGAGCGTCTCGAAAAGCCGGTCAGCCCTCGTCACCCTGAATCGTCACGACCAGCCGTCGAGACCCGCCACGATCACGATGCTCGCAAAGATAGATACCCTGCCACGTTCCCAGGCAAAGCCGGCCATCGCTGATTGGAATCGTCACCGAGCTGCCAATCATGGAACTCTTCACGTGAGCCGGCATGTCGTCCGGACCTTCGAGCGTGTGTCGATAATCAAAATCTTCCCGAGCGATTTCGTTAAACGCCAGCTCCAGATCAAGCGGCACGTCCGGATCAGCATTCTCATTGATCGAAATCGACGCCGACGTGTGCAGGATAAAAACATGCATCAGCCCCGCCCGAATCCGAGACAACTCCGGCACAGCCCGCTCGACATGATCCGTCACAATGTGAAACCCCCGCCGGACCGCCGGCAACCCAACCTCATGCTGATACCACGCCAAGTTTCTAACTCCGACCAACTCTTCTGACTAACTGCGCGGACTTGTTCCGCAGAACTCACGTCGTGAATAGTGAGCAGATTCTGGCGTCGTGAGTTGCGGATGTGAAGTGGCTGTCCGGCGACAAGCCCTGATTGGCGTGCGATTTCTACCACTTCTCGCTAAAACGCCGGACTTGGATGAGTGGCTGAGATCGGGGCAGAACGTCTCGGTCGGTACTGGCTCGTTGGACGAGACTTGTGGCCGCTCACTTCTGACAACTGCCGATTTTAATTCTGCCTGCCGAGGATACACGTGCCTGACCAGCCTTTGACGATCATTTATACACACACTGACGAAGCTCCAGCCTTGGCGACGTACTCGCTGCTGCCGATTATTCGCGGGTTTGCGAAGACGGCGGGGATTGCTGTTGAGACTCGCGATATTTCTCTGGCCGGTCGAATTCTCTCCAGTTTCCCCGAGAGGCTGACGGATGAGCAGAAGCAGGCGGACGCCTTGGCAGAACTTGGCGAGATGGTCAAAAAGCCGACCGCCAACGTTGTTAAACTTCCGAACATCAGTGCGTCGATTCCTCAGTTGGCGGCGGCGATTACAGAGTTGCAGGAACACGGCTACGACGTCCCGGATTTCCCCGGCGAGCCGTCGACCGACGAGGAAAAAGAGATTCGTGGCCGTTATGCAAAAGTGCTTGGCAGTGCGGTGAATCCGGTGCTGCGTGAAGGCAACTCGGACCGTCGGGTCGCCGGCCCCGTAAAGGATTTTGCGAAGAAGAACCCGCATTCGATGGGGGCGTGGAGTGCCGACTCGAAAACGCACGTAGCCTCGATGAGCGACAGCGACTTCTGCGGAAGCGAGCAGTCGCACGTCATGGCCGAAGCTGACGCGGTGCGGATCGAACTGGTCGGCGAAGACGGCAGCGTGACGGTTCTGAAAGACATGCTGGCTCTGCAGGCGGGCGAAGTCATCGACTCTTCCGTGATGAGTCGCCAGGCGTTGCGGGAATTCCTCGCTCAGGAAATCGCCGACGCCAAGTCAAACGATGTGCTGCTGTCCGTGCATCTCAAAGCGACGATGATGAAGGTGTCTGACCCGATCATCTTTGGCCATGCCGTCAGCGTCTTCTTCGCCGACGTCTTCACAAAGCACGCTGCATTGTTCGACGAAATCGGCGTCAACCCGAACAACGGCCTCGGGGATCTGCTCGCTCGAGTCGAAAACCTGCCTGACGACCAGAAGGCCGAAATCAACGCCGACATTGAAGCAGCCTATGCAGCCGGGCCGAGCTTGGCGATGGTCGACTCGGACAAGGGGATCACCAACCTGCACGTTCCCAGCGACGTGATCATCGATGCGTCCATGCCCGCGGCGATTCGAACGTCCGGCCAGATGTGGGGGCCCGATGGCAAGCTCAAAGACATGAAGGCCATCATTCCAGACCGGTCGTACGCTGGCGTCTACCAGGCCACGATCGACTTCTGCCGAGAGAACGGCGCGTTCGATCCAGCGACCATGGGCAATGTCGCCAACGTTGGACTGATGGCTCAAAAGGCGGAAGAGTACGGCTCGCACGACAAGACATTCGAGATCGCCTCCGCCGGGACAGTTCGAGTCGTCACCGCTTCCGGCCAGACGTTGATGCAACACGCGGTCGACGAGGGCGACATCTGGAGAATGTGCCAGACGAAGGACGCTCCGATCCGCGACTGGGTCCGACTGGCCGTCAGCCGAGCACGAGCAACCGGTTCGCCAGCCATCTTCTGGCTGAACAGCGAACGGGCTCACGACGCGAGTCTCATCGAAAAGGTCAACAAGTACCTGCCTGACCACGACACCGACGGACTGGACATTCAGATCATGGCCCCGGTCGATGCCACAAAGCATGCCTGTGCCCGAGCGAAGAACGGCGACGACACGATCTCTGTCACCGGCAACGTTTTGCGAGACTACCTGACGGACCTGTTCCCGATTCTGGAACTCGGTACCAGCGCGAAAATGTTGTCGATCGTTCCACTGTTGGCCGGCGGCGGACTCTTCGAAACCGGAGCAGGGGGCTCGGCACCGAAACACGTTCAGCAGTTCGTGGCGGAAGGTCACCTGCGTTGGGATTCGCTCGGCGAGTTCCTCGCCCTTGCGGTTTCTCTGGAAGAGCTCGGCAATCAAACGGGCAACCAGAAGGCTCTGGTTCTGGCTTCGACTTTGAACGCCGCCACTGGAAAATTCCTCGACGAAAACAAGTCGCCGTCCCGCAAGGTCAACGAACTCGACAACCGCGGCAGCCACTTCTACCTCGCCATGTATTGGGCGCAGGCCCTGGCCGCCCAGACCGCCGACGCCGAACTTCAAAAACAGTTTTCAGCCCTGGCCAGCGAACTGACGGACCACGAAGCTGCAAT
>JBLFXD010000732.1:0-4041 GCA_047611045.1 Planctomycetaceae bacterium
AATCGTAGACCGGCAGAGTGACCGCGTCGCGAAGGTCTGGCAACCGAGTCGTTGGCGGTTCCGGTCGATGTGGAGTTGGTTGAGGAGTGACCTGGGGATCGATTAAGGCTTTGATTCGGCTTTGATTCGGCTTTGATCAGCCGCGAAGCGGCGACAGCGTATAGCCCCCGGCGTCAGCCAGGGGAATCGGGATCGTAGCGAGTAGAAAGCCGCGAAGCGGCGGCAGCAAATGGTGAAATTACGGCTGCTGTCGCCGCTTCGCGGCTGAGGTGTCTCCGGGAGACTTTATTTTGCGGGTTGACAACCGCAGCTATGTGCTGCCACCGCTTCGCGGCTGACTTTCGGGCGGCAGATGATTCCCGATTTTCAATGGAAGAAACATCATGATGTCGGTCGTTCGAATTCTCGGTGTCTCGGGTGTTGTCCTCTCAATTTTGAACGGGCAGTGCATCGCCGATGACTATCTCAAACTGGTCAAGCCGGTTCTCAAGGCTCGTTGCTACGCGTGCCACGGAGCGTTGAAGCAGGAGTCTGACCTGCGGCTCGACACGGCCTCTGCGATCAGGGGGCGAACCGACAGTCCGGTCATCAACGTGCAGCGGGTGGACCTCAGCGAATTGCTCGTACGAGTCACGTCGGACGATGAATCGATTCGGATGCCGCCGGAAGGCGAACCACTCAAGCCCGCCGAGATTGCTGCGATCCGAAACTGGATTGCCGCCGGCTCGCCCGCTCCCGAACACGAAGAAGCTGATTCAGACCCGCGCGAACACTGGTCGTTCCAGCGGCCGATTAAGGCGGAGTTGCCGACCGGCAAAGGCATCGCCACAGACAATCCAATTGACGCGTTCATTACGGCGAAGCATCGCGAGCTTGGCTTGAAACCTGTCGTGGCCGTTCAAAAGTCGCTGCTGTTGCGGCGGGTGTATCTCGATCTGATCGGTCTTCCGCCGACGCGCGAAGAGTTAAAAGCATTCCTTGCCGACGAAAGTCCCGGAGCGTGGATTCGCGTTGTCGATCGTCTGCTCGAAAGTCCGCACTACGGAGAACGCTGGGGGCGGCACTGGATGGACGTCTGGCGGTACACCGACTGGTACGGCCTGGGAGCTCAACTGAGGAACAGTCAGAAGCACATCTGGCACTGGCGGGACTGGATTATCGAGTCGCTGAACGAGGACAAAGGCTACGACCGGATGGTGCTGGAAATGCTGGCTGGCGACGAGCTGGCGCCGACGGATCCTCAGACGCTACGAGCCACCGGATTTCTCGCGAGGAACTATTACCTCTTTAATCGGACGACGTGGCTGGACTCGACGATCGAGCACACATCGAAAGCGTTCCTCGGTCTGACTTTGAATTGTGCGAAATGCCACGACCACAAGTTCGACCCGCTGACTCACGACGACTATTACTCAATGCGAGCGATCTTCGAACCACACCAGGTTCGGCTGGACTCCTTGCCCGGCCAGATTGACCTTGAGAAGGACGGCTTGCCTCGGGTCTTTGACGCTCATCCGGACACCCCGACTTACCTGCACCTGCGTGGCAATGAAAAGGATCCCGACACATCGCGAGTTATGCCCGCCGCTATCCCGGCTCTGCTGTCGACCGGAGATTTTCAGTTCAAGGACATCTCTCTTCCGGTCGAGGCTCACGTTCCGGAACTGCGACCGTTCGTGCTGGCCGACCATCTGGCCGCTGCCGAGAAAGAGATCGCCGTCGCACGGACGGCGGTGGCAGCGTCGCAGGCGGCTGTCGAGTCAGCTGCTGATGCCGAACCTGTCAACGTTCAGCCGGGTAAGCTGTTCCTTCAAGACGACTTCGACGCCGCAAACTCCGAGATGTGGGAGAACGGTCCGGGCGAATGGGTCTACGCAGACGGCAACGTCACTCAGAAGCTGGCCGGAGCCACTAGAAAATACTTGCGGACTCGTAAAACGCACCCGATTGATTTTGAGGCGACGCTGAAATTCAAGACGCTGGGAGGCGACAGATGGAAGTCCGTCGGTCTGGCATTCGACGCAATCGATGGCCGCGAGAAAATGGTCTACATGAGTGCCGTGCAGCCGGGTTCGAAGCTGCAGGTTGCTGTGAACCCCGGATCAGGTTCGCAGTATCCGAGTGGTGGTCTCGCCGCCCGGCCCGTCGTCACGAACACCGCTTATGAATTAAAAATCACCGTGAAGGGAGACCTGATCAACGCAGCGATCGACGGCGTTCACACTCTTTCGTACCGTCTGAAACAGAAACGCGAAGCCGGACGAATCGATCTGGTCGCGTTTGACGCGATCGCCGAATTTGATTCTCTTGAAATCCGCGAACTGACGGTTGGGCGGCGACTCACCGAACCAGGCCAGACGGGACCGGTTGACCCGGAGAACCTGGCACTGCAGTTGGCCGTTGGCAAATCGACGCTGGCTGCTGCGGAGCTGAAGCCGGCAATGATCAGGTCTGCGTTTGCGGCTGATCGGGCGAAGTTGAATTCGCCAGACGACGAACGATCGAAAACGATGATCGCTGCAGCGGCAGTCGCGGCTCGAATGCATGAGTTGGCTGTCGCCGAACTGGCCGTCGCGAAATCGACGCTTGAACTCTCCGGCAAGCTGGACGCCGCCAGGAAGAAAGCCGCCGAAGATCGACTGATGAAAGAGCAGGCTGCTGTCGCGAAAGCACGCACGGCAGTTGAGAAACCTGGAACGGCCTATACCTCGATCCGTGCTTCGCTGAAGGGGTTGGAAGGTCCGGCTGAGAAGCCGGATTCGCGAAACGCTCCGTACTCAAAGTCCAGCACCGGTCGGCGTCTGGCATTGGCAAAGTGGATTGTCGATGCTCGCAATCCGTTGCCGGCACGAGTCGCCGTCAACCATATCTGGATGCGACATTTCGGGCAGCCGCTGGTCGATCCCGTCGAAGACTTTGGCCGTCGTACGAAGGCTCCGCCGATGCAGGAACTGCTTGACTGGCTGTCCGTCGATTTGCAGGAGAACGGCTGGAGCATGAAGCACCTCCATCGGATGATCGTCACTTCGGAAGCCTACCGTCGTTCGACCGGAATTCGAGAAGCCGATCAGTCGACTTCAAAGACTGACCCGACCAACCAGTACTACTGGCGGCGGATGCCGGTCCGTATGGAGTCGCAGATCGTTCGCGACAGCGTTCTCCACCTGGCCGGAGTTCTGGACCCAAAGATGGGCGGCCCGACCGAGAACCCAAACGACAGGAACGTGCGGCGTCGCAGTTTGTATTTCACACAGTCGAGAGATGCTCGCAACGCGTTCGTCTTGATGTTCGACGATGCGGATATTCAAGGATGCTATCGCCGCACAGAAAGCATCGTCCCGCAACAGGCGCTCGCGATGGCCAACAGCCGACTGACTTTGGAGATGTCGCGATTGCTGAGCGACGGAATCGCTAAGCAGTCGCCGGAAGGTTCGCCACAGAATGAAGCGTTTGTCAGAGGAGCGTTTGAACTGTTGCTCGCTCGAAAGCCGACAAAGGCTGAGGCAACGACGTGTCAGGCGACGATGGAGCAATTAAAAGCAGCGTTAAAAGGCGAAGCAGACGCGACGACGCGAGCGAAAACGGCGCTCGTTCACGCTCTGCTGAACCACAACGATTTTGTGACGATTCGATGAAGCATCGAGAATGAGGGACGAAATGCAGGGTATGTCAAGCGCCGCGCAGGCGTACCATCGCAAGGCTCTTTCCAAAGCCATTGGTACGCCTGCGCTGCGCTTGACATACCCTACACAAGGATGGCCGTTCGCGATCGGGGCTGATCCTAAGAAACAGGCGGAGTTACACGAATGAGTTTCAACAATTCACACAGCGGAAACCTGCAGGCGACTCGGCGCGAGTTGCTTGGTTCGGGAATGGGATTCGGAGCTCTGGCGCTTAACGCCATGCTGCAAAGCGACGCGGCGGCCAGCGATTCGCATTCGCTGTTGCCGGACGCGCAGCCGAAGGCGAAGAACGTAATTCTGCTCTTCATGCGCGGCGGCGTCAGTCATATGGAGAGTTTCGATCCGAAGCCCGAGCTGA
>JBLFXD010000733.1:0-4020 GCA_047611045.1 Planctomycetaceae bacterium
GTAAACGGCAAGCCGGTCGCCGAGTCAAAGCAGCAGGCCGGCGATATTCACTATCCCCCTCAGGCGTTCTACGAAATTGGCTCGTACCACGACAAAGATGAGCATCATCGATTGCGGGGAGCCATTCACGAAGTCGCCGTTTACGACGACGTGCTCGGTGCGCAGGAGATCGCGGAACGTCATGCTTCGAAAGCGGATAGTTTTCCCGAACCGGTGGAAAACCTCTCCGTGGCCAGTGGGCCATGGTTGGAGTTTACAGCTCCGGATACTGCCATCGTTCGGTGGCGGACGGCGGAACCAACGGCAACTTCGTTAGAGCTGCTGCCAAAGAGCGGTCGCGATACTCAACCCGTTGCGCACAAGGATTCTGTTCCTAAGCGGTCTCACGAAGTCACGCTTCGCGATCTGCAGCGAAACCGGATCTACTCGTACGTCATTCATTCGGTCGTCGACGGCAACGACGGACAGACTCGCGAATTCGAGTGCGACACGTTTTTCAACTACACAATTCCGGCATCTTCGAGTGGTCCTTCACATGGAGATTCGAACGGCGACGTTGGGACAAAGGCCGAACGGATTCTTGAACGCGCCGGCGTTGATCGCGGGCTCGCTGTGGTTGTCGGTTTGACGGATGGACAGCTTGTCAGGGAACTGACGCGGATTTCTCGATTGCGAATTGTCGCCGTTGATGATGATCCGGCGCGTGTTGCGACTGTCAGAAAGTCGTTGTCTGACATTTACGGAGTGCGAGTTTCTATTCATCTGGTCGTCGATCTGAAAGCTTTGCCTTTCGTCGGTCACTGCGCGAACCTGGTGACCAGCGAGCGGCAACTCGGAATCATTTTGCCGACGACGGTTGCAGAAACGTTGCGACTGATTCGTCCCGACGGCGGTGCAGCAGTCTTCGGACAAACGAGTCGTGACAATCGCGAACGACTTACGGAGACGCTGCTGAAGGTAGCGGGCACAGCCAACGATTCTGCCAACGCGACAGTCGTCGACGACCAGAATGGTGTTTGGCTCACATTTCGCAGCCGTCCATGGCAGGGCACGGGTGAATGGAGTCACCTCTACGGAAGCACGGACAACTCGGCATTCGCGGGAGAGTCGCTTTCCGGTGTGCGGTCACGAGAAGAATTGAAAGTGCAGTGGGTTGGTCGACCGGGGCCTCGCTACCAGGCGGATCGAAGCGGGAGGAAACCGTCTCCACTGGCCGTTGGCGGTCGATTGTTTCTGCAGGGCCTCGAACGGATCATCGCTCTGGATTCTTACAACGGGTCCGTGTTGTGGTCGCTTGAGATTCCCGGATTTAGAAGATTCAACGTGCCGCGGGATTCCGGAAACTGGTGCGCGGATCGTGACCATGTCTTCGCGGTTGTCCAAGACGAAGTCTGGCAGATTGATGCGGCGACGGGGCAGGTCGCGAAGGTCCACCAGGCGTCGTCGATCGAACGCGACGGATGGGAAACTGATTGGGGATTTGTAGCTCGATCAGGCGATCAACTGATCGGCAGTTCTGTGAAGGCGGGCTCGTCGTGGACGGAGTATTGGGGGAAGGAAGGGTGGCACGACGCTCGGACAGGACCTTCGACATTTCAGGTCGGCAGCGATCGGTTGTTCGCCCGCAATCTTGAAGACGGTTCGGAATCGTGGAGCTGGTCGAAGGGAGTCATTCTGAATTCGTCGATCACGATCGCGGATGGCCGAGTGTATTTCGTCGAGAGTCGGCATCCGGAGGTAAGGTCTTCCGAAGATCGGCGTCTGGGATCGCCCGAATTCTGGCAGCAGCAATTCCTGGTTTCGCTCGACGCGAATACGGGCTCGAAGCTTTGGGAAAAGCCAATCGATACCGTGGATGGGACGGTCGCGTTCTACATGGCCCACGCGAAAGGTCGGCTTGTTGTCGTTTCGTCATCCGACAAAGAGTTTCACGTTTCGACGTACCAGGACGATGGCGGCGCAGAAATCTGGCAGCAGAAGGTTGGCTGGAAGGAAGGGAAGGGCGATCACGGTAAAGCGATGTCCCGGCCGGCGATCGTCGGCGACCGATTGTTTGTCCGGCCTCAGGTGTTGTCGCTGACTGATGGCAAAACGCTGCCGTTCACGATGCCGAGCGGCCACGGATGCGGGACCTACGCCTGCACGACCAATGCGTTATTCCTACGTTCTGAAAACGTGACCGTCTGGGCCCCCGAATCCGGCAAGGCGACGGCTTGGCCTCGACTGCGCCCCGACTGCTGGCTGAGTACAATTCCGGCCGGCGGCATGCTGCTTGCTCCCGAAGGCGGAGGCGGCTGCAGCTGCGGATCCTGGATGGAAACATCCATCGGCTTCATGCCGACCGCACGCCGGTGATCGACCGTTAGAGAAGCCGTTTAACGACGCGATCTGTCAAGCCAGGAATCCTGAACCACGCGAAATCCTGATCGGCTTCAGAGCGTCCAGGCAGGAACGCGAGCGGCTGAATTGACTCGCCCGACAGTGTGGCGAGTCTGCCAGCCAACTACTCCGCGAGCCACTCCTGAGAATGTGAATCGATGAGCAAGACAAGCGTTTGCAAGAACGAAGACGAGCACGACCGCGACACTGTAGCGTGACCAACCTGCAGTGGTTCGAAACTCAATCCTAAGAGTCCGGGCACACATTGCCGCCTGTGAATGGGACAGGTCGTTGACATCTGAGTGACCTGTGTTACTCCGGTCAACGGCCATGAATGATCGCCATGCCGGGAGAACTAATCGTCAAGCTTCTTCAGGTTCTTGCTGGTGCCCTTCAGCTTAGTTCGCACCTTCTTGATCGACTCAGCGGCGGGAAGATTCTCGGGCTTTGTTCCTGTGTTCTCAATGACCATGTCTCGCACGTTCTTGCCCACCTGTTTCGCCGCACCTTCCAAGGCCTTCTGGCCATGAATGTTCTGCTTCTCAATCCTTGCTTCGGTCTGCGTAATGCGGAACAAGTGAGCTGCAAGTTCGGCGCGGCCCATGTGGTCAGCGATCACTGCTTTTGGCGGAAGGCTCTTTGCTGCTTTGAGGCTCTTCAACGACATGTTGTACATGCCGCGATAGCCTGCATCCCTGAACATCCCGTAGCCCTTTCCGGAAACCCCGTGTCGGCTGGCAGTGCTTGACAGGCTCTTCTCGCCGTCTGTCACTTCTTCACGGATGATGATCCGCTCGATACCGTCAGCGTGTTCCAGGTGCGTGGCGTAGGTAGCGGCCAGAGAAGCAAAGTAGACCTGAGCTGCAGCAACTTCCGGCTTTGTTGTGTCGCCATTCATGGCCACGAGGTAACACGCAAAGCGAGTCAGCTTGAAATCGCCGTCCTCATCACGAATGAAGTTGTCATCGGTGAAAATATTGAGCGACAGGCAGGCCTGCATGGCCTTGATGATGACTTTGCGGAAGGTCTCAGCACCCTGATACCCCATCGCCTCACGCACTTCAGCTTCGAACCAGTAAGTGTTGCCGTTGGGATGTGCGAGATCTTCGATACTCGGTTCACCCTCTTCGAAATGAAACATCGTTAAGTCAGTCACGGCAATACCTCCTGAATTCCTCTGATTTACAGGGAGAAATGTAGCAGATCGCAGACAGCACCGCCGCAGCGAATCGCGAGTCTCGCGACTCAATTCCGCCAGGTGGGACACGCCGCTGTCCCACCTGAATGGCGGTTGGCGATACCGGAAAACGGGGTGTACGAGCCGGGAACACTGATGTGCACACTGTCCGCGAGCCGATGGATTGATACGTAGAAACCGCCCAATCTGAAAAAGCTCATGGAGGAGCGTGTGTGATGCTGACCAGAAACCGAATCTCTCGCCGACTGTTTACTGCTGCGCTCGTTCTGTGCTCACTGCCAACCAACGGAGTCCGCCAGCCGTAGAACCGCCTGGCTTTCGCTACGTCTGACTGAGTTTTCTCCGGAAATCCGGCACGCTACACTTCCGACTCGATCGCTAATCGCCGGAGTGGTGGAATCGGCAGACACGCGGGATTCAAAATCCCGTGCCTGTAATGGGCG
>JBLFXD010000734.1:0-4007 GCA_047611045.1 Planctomycetaceae bacterium
CGAGAAGACTTCTCGGCCTCTAATACTTGAGTGGAGCTAGCACCCGGAAGATAATCGATGCGAGTTGGATTGCCGGTGACAGCGACGTGTTCGATCATCCAAGAGCGAGAGGTCGAACTGCCGTCCCTCTATAAAACTAACCGGCGCACATAACGTGAGTTTCGTTGGAAACTCGATCTGCAAAGAAAAACATCCCGGAAATCAGCAGGGTGACATCCGGGATGTGGCGTCTCGAATTAGCTGAACAGCTCGTTGATGACTTTGCCATCTCGCACAACCATGATCGGTCGTCCGGTGTTGGTGTCGTACTCGGTGTGATGATCGATGCCGAGTGTGTGGTACAACGAAGCGGCGACATCGTCTGGTGAATACCCGACTTCGTCTTTCGGTAGTGTGGCCAGTTCATTGGATTCACCAAGCACCTGGCCACCTTTAACACCCCCGCCGGCCATCAGCATGAACATGCAGCGAGGATAGTGGTCTCGCCCAACGCGTTCCGTGTTGATCTTCGGCGTTCGACCAAACTCGCCAGTCACGTAAACGGTCGTTGTGTCGAGCAGACCTTTCAGTTCGAGCGACTGGAACAGTCCGGCGAGGCCGCTGTCGAGAACTGGCAAACGCTGGTTCTTCAGAGCGTTCCAGCCATCGCGATGAGTGTCCCAACCGCCAAGCGTAATCGTCACGAAACGGGTGCCAGCTTCGACAAGACGCGTTGCCAGCAGACAGCTTTGATCGAATCCTTCTTCGCCGAAGAGACTCGAGGATTCTTTCGGCTCGCGGCTGATGTCGAACGCTTCTCGCGAAGCTTTCGACGTGATCATGTAGTAAGCCTGTTGAGAGAACCGATCGAGACCATCGAGAAGCTGATTGTCTTTCTCAACACTTCGGAAAGTCGTGTCGAGATCGCGAAGCAGGTTTTGTCGCTTCTCGACTTCCGAAATGGTCACTCCATTGCCAAGCTTGATTCCACGGACGCTGTACGGCTGCCCGAACTGTGGAGTTGATCCGGTATTCAATGCGGCGTGTCGAACACCCAGGAAGCCAGGTTTCTGGGCACTCTTCGGAATCGCGACAAACGCCGGGATATCCTGCGGAGAGTTCAATTCCTTGCTGATGACCGCTCCGTAACCGGGATATTCCAGCGAAGGCAGCGGACGGTTCCCAGTGTTCACGTACTCCGTACCAAGTCGGTGAGCACCCAGAGTGTGGCTGACACCACGAAGAATCGTGAACAGGTTCTGGCACTGAGCGAGCTTTGGCAGGTGCTCAGAGATTTGAATTCCCGGCACGTTGGTGTCGATCGGGTTGAACTCGCCGCGGTGCGTATCCGGAGCGTCTGGCTTCAAATCGAACGAGTCCATGTGAGATGGACCACCATTCAAATTGACGAAGATTGCGGCCTTGGCTTTGCCCTCTTTAACTTGTCCAGCTTCGACCATTCGCAGGTAGTTGGACATTGTCAGGCCGGTAGCGCCGATGGCTCCGACCTTGAGGAAATCACGTCGCGTCGCACCTTCGCAGTTTGAAGAAATCGTCATGAGAAAGTCCTTTCAGGATTGCCCGGTGGGCAGGTATGGCTTTGGATATTTTCAGGTTCAAACAACGCTGGCTGACCTCGTTCGAGCGTCAATCAGCGGATGACTACAGTGCCTCTTAGTGATTGACGATGAACTCTTTGGTATTGAGAAGAGCCCATAGCAGATCACGAACTCCGTTGAGATGGTCATCGGATGACTCAACGTAGGCGAGAGCTTTGTCGAGTTCGTCCTTCTTCGGTTCACGACTCAGAGTCCGCAGGTAGGTTTCCCTGACCGCTTCTTGAAGCTTTTCGGGATCCGCTTTCTGGGTAATTCCAGAAGAACCGTCCGTGCTCTTGGGGCTGATTTTCGCCAACGCCTTGCGAACACCGTCAAGACGACGCTGTGTCGAAGCAATCGTTTTTTCATTCTTAGACTTCTCAGCCTTCTTGACAGCGTCTTTCGCACGCTTCAGCTGAGTCTGCAGGGTAGCGAGCTGCCTGGCAGTGGAGTTTCCGCGGCCTTGAGCGACTCTCGTCTGTCGTAGGTCCAACTCAGAAGCGACTTGGTTGAGCCAGCCACCTCGTCCGCGGTCCATCAGGTTGTAGATTTCAGCATCGTTCTGCAGGAAGACGGTCTGCAGCAGGCTCGGTTCCTGAGAACGGTCACAGTCGCAGTTTGATTCTCGGATTGACCGACCGAAGACGGACAGTGCGTAGTTCTGCGCGTTTTCGTTGTATCGGGCTCCGGCTGAAACTTCAGCAATGTTTCGGTCCAGGACGTCCTGATGAATCTTCGAGAATTCATCATCAGAAGACGTCGCGGCGATCAAAGCGTCCATCACGACTTCGGCTGGAATCCGACGAGGGATCGAGTGGCTGAAGTTCCGCTGATCGAGACGATTTGTTTCGTTCGGTGTCCAGGTTCGCTGGTAAGTCGCACTGTTGGCGATCTGTCGGTGAACCCATTTCAAATCATAGCCGCTGGCGACAAATCCCTTCGTCAGGTAATCGAGTAACGCAGCGTTGCTCGGCGGATTAGCCATCGAAAGATCATCCGGCGGCTCAACGATTCCGATGTTGAAGTAGCACGACCAGATTCGATTGACCATTGATTTGGCGAAGAGTTGCTTGCTGTCGCTCCGCATCCAATCCATCAAAGGCTGCCGGGGATCGTCGTACTGTGTCAGGTCAGTCTTCTCGGCTTCGCCCAACAGCTTCGCGACCCTGACCCCTGGGGGAGACTTTTTCTTCGTCCGAATAATCTTGCCTTTCTTGTCCCGCTTCGGAGGTGCGGGCAATTCAGGCTTGATCGTCCAAACCTCATCGAACGGAGTAAGATCACCGTCCGCAACGTTTTTAGCCAATGCTCGACGGAGTGCGTTACCTCTTAGTGTTTTGTCAACGTCGAGCTTCGCAAGAATCGCAGGGGAAAACTTCTTGTAGTCAGCACTATTTCTTGTTTGCGTATTCGCAAAGAAGTTTTTGAACTCGTGAAAGTCGTCCATCGTCCATTGGTCGAACGGATGCTTGTGGCACTGGGCACATTGAATTCGAATTCCCAGAAAGTTGTAGGCGAATGAGATCGCGCGGTCTTCGTTCGTTCTAAAATTCTGTCGTGCCCAGTAGTGAGGCATCGTTGAGCGGTCGGCGTACGACGATTCAGGCGTTTCACCTTTCGGCGTCTTCTTGTAAAGCTTCGCCATCCGTTCGCAATATTCGAGATACGTTTCGTCCGCCTCGCGACTACCAGCCAGCACGAATCCCTCTGCGATTTTGTCGTACGGCACGTTCTTTTCGATGCGTACCCGCAGCCATTCATACCAGTCTTTAGATGCTTGAGCTTTAACCGGAGTCACGTTGTTGAGCTGGTCGTCGCTGTTGCCGGTCCAGTCGGCGAAGCGGGTTGCCCACCAGGCTGCGTAGCTGGGCTGTGAGAGGAGTTCGTCGACTTTGAGGGCTCGTTTGTTTGGACGGTCGTCCGCAACGAACTCTTGAATTTCTTTCGGGTTGGGCAGCGTGCCGGTCATGTCGAGAGAGACGCGACGGAGGAACTCAGTGTCTCCGCCAACTGCCGAAGGAACAACGCCCAGCTTGGCCAGCTTCTCGATGACCAGTTCGTCGACTTTGGTGTTGGTTTCGACGAGCGGATAGCTCTTTCCAAACTGTGAGCTGACCGGGCGAATGACTGGAATCGGCAGAACTCCGTTGTCGTAAAACACAACGACGTGAGTATCGCCGGCCTGGTGACTGGCGACTTCGCCGGTCTTAGAAATGTCGGCGATCACTTCGTCGTTGGTCTGAAATCGGCTCAGGCAAGTGACGTCTTCGCGACTTCCGTCTGACCACACGGCGACGACTTTGAGCTGAAGCTTCTCGCCATCCTTCTTGAATCGAAGCTCTTTCGGAGTGACTTCGAGTCGTTCGAAGCGAGGCGTCTTCTCAACGTCAATCGTCTTCGCGCCGCCAGCGATCCACTTGACGAACAGGT
>JBLFXD010000735.1:0-3990 GCA_047611045.1 Planctomycetaceae bacterium
AGTATCGGCCGCAACCTGTTTGTCGGTCGCCGACAACTGGAAAGCGACGCTGTTTCGTTCGCACAGGTTGATGGCGAGGAAATGGCCAGCGAGTGGCGAACGGTTCTCGGCGGCGGCGTTCTCGCCATCTCGCCCGCACGGCCTGACACGGCTGTCTGCATGACTCGTTCCGGCGATCTCTTCCAGATCAGCGATTCCAGTATCGAAGCAGGCGGATTTCTGTTCCGAGCCGAAGGCACGCTGGAACTCCCCGAAGGACTGGCCAGTCCACTTAAAGCGACCCTGCTTCCCGATAATCGAATTGCGGTCGTCGGTGGTGGAGACAAACCGCGGCTGTGGATCGTCAACCAGGCAGGGAAAGTCGGCCAGCAATTTCCTCTGAGTGCCGCACCGGTTGCCGATCCCGTTCCGATCGCTGGAGGAGTCGTCGTCCCGCTTCCCAACAAACTCAGTGTGTTTGGAACGACGTCGGCTCGAGTCGAAGACTTTCTCGGCACCGTTGAAAAAGATGCAGAGGTCAGCTGGTCTTCGCTGCTGCCGCACGATGAGAATCACATTTTCACCGTCGACCGCGAAGGCAAAATCACCAGACTTCAGTTTCGAACAAGCCCCTCTGCACACCTTCAGCAGGTTGACAGCATCAGCATCGGAGAACCACTTGACGTGACGCCAATCGTCGATAAAGGACGATTGTTTGTTGCAGACGCAGGCGGCAAAGTTCAAATCCTCGACGTTGTCGCCTTCGAGCAACTGGCGACCGTCGATCTCGGCTCCCCAGCCGTCGGAAAGATGGGACTTGCCGGAAACCTGTTACTTGTTGAAACGTCGCAGGGGCAGCTGCAGTGTCTGAATACTGACGACAAACTCGCGAAAGCCTGGTCGATCGACCTTAAGGGAGATCATCTGACCGGCACGCCGCTTTTGGACAATGGGCAGATCGTCATCGCGACAATGAACGGCAAGGTCATGTCCATCAACGCTGAGTCCGGCGAAACAATACGTTCGCTTCAGCTGGACCAGTTCCTTGAGAATGGGCCGGTAAACGTCGCTGGAAAAGTCGTCGTCACTTCAATCGACGGCAGTTTCTACCGGATCGATTCGATCCTTGGAGGGAGTCAGTGAGCCGCCAACTGATTCAAGTCAATTCGGATGCATTCCAGGCACCAGCAGGTCAGCAACGAACGCCGGAGTTCGCATGGCTTCGCCTTGTGCTGGGCCTGCTGCTGACATTGTCGTATTGCCAGAGCGGACTTGCACAGGACGACAACGAAGACGCCCCACTGCCTCTGCTGGAAGACCTGGAAGTTCCGACAACGGCTCAACTGCTGACAGAACAGCCCGTCGACTGGCTAGTCCTGAAACCCGACAGCCGAGTCCTGATGGTCCGCCCGGTTTCGCCAAGACCGGACACTCTCGCAAAAATGGCGGTGGATCAGGAAGCGCTGAAGAGCGTCGCTACGAGACCCAAACGTGAAGCAGGCGAGTCCGCGGAGGAATACCGCGAGCGAATCACTCAACTTCTTGACGAATCCGAAAATCTTGTTGTCGCCCTGCCTGACCTTGTCGCCGCCGAAAGATCCGATGGGGCCGATGAGTACACTCTGAATGCAAAGCGACTTATCGAACGAATCATCTACCACGAAGACCTGATGTTGCAGCGGGCCGACATTCAGATGAATGAAGGCGAACTTGAAAAGGCATTTGAGATGCTGCTGGTGCTGCAGCGCCGCGAGCCTGGCTGGCCGGGGTACACCGAACGCAGAAACCGTCTGGTGTTTGAAGAGGCCAAGAAGCGACTACGCAACAACGACCTGGAAGCCGCATTAGCCTTCTTCGAAGAACTCTACGTCCTTGCCCCCGGCTACGGCGGACTTCGCAACGGGATCGGCTCCACAATCGAAGCACTGGTTGCCCGCTCGGTCGCCAACGAAAGAATGCGGGAAGCTCGGTACTACATCGGCCGGCTCCGCAAGAGCGACCCTGAACATCCCACCGCGAAGCAATTGTCTGAGGAGTTTCTGGCACGCGCCGGCGGACTCCTGGAGAGTGCTCAGGGAGCACGATCGGAAGAGAAGCACGACGTCGCACTCGCCGAGACACTTCAGGCCACGAAAGTCTGGCCGAAGCACCCGTCGCTTCGCAGTATCTTCCGGGCGACCGCCTCGCGATACCAGATTCTAAGCATGGGGGTCTATCGATTTCCTGGAGACAAGACGCCGTTCTTTCTTCCAACGGCAGCCGATCAACGACGACAGTCTTTGTTGTCAACCAATCTGTTTGAAGTTCGAAAGATCGACCGCGCCGCGTTTTACGAGTCGCGATATTTCGAAGAATGGACACCGACGGATCTCGGGCGGGAAATCGTGTTCTCTCTCAGGCCGCGACGCGCGATCTGGGAATCGAATCCAATGTTGATTGCTCCGGACGTCGTCCGAGCTATTCAGGATCGTCTCAACCCGGACTCGCTTTACTACGACGAGCGAATGTCAACGTTCGTCAAATCGCTTCAGGTGCATTCACCCCACGAGTTCTCGATCCAATTCTCCACAGTACCTGTACGACCGCAGGCAATCTTCCGGTTCCCCGTTCGACAGCCAACTATCGCCAGTGCTGCCGCGCCGAGCAGTACATCAGAAGCAACGACCGACAACTCTGACGCCGCTCAACCAGTTGACCCGGTGAGCAGCATTCTCTCGCGGCGGTTCAGGATTCATGAGGAAACTAAAGACAAAGTCTCATTCCGCCGAGTCATTCCTCAAGGCAAAGCTCTCTCTCGCTATCGCGTCGCCGAGATCGTCGAGCAACGATACAAAGACCACAAAGAGGCGATCAAAGGACTGCTCACGGGCGACGTGTCCGTGCTGCCGGAAGTTCCAATCTGGATGGCAGACCAGTTCGAAGCGGAAGACGACTTCTTCACAGAACCGTACGGTGTTCCGACGACCCACGTCCTTCAGTTCAACCCTGAAAGCAAGTCGCTGAAGAATTCGGAATTCCGTCGAGCCCTCGCCTACGTCATCAACCGTGAAAAAATTCTCGCAGAAACGATCCTGCGCGACCCAACCATGAAACGCGGACGTGTGGTGTCAGCCCCGTTCCCATCTACAAGCTACGCCTATCGCGCCCAGACAAAACCAAGACCGTACGACCTGTACCTTGCTTACTCACTGAAAACGGTGTCCAAGAAAAAGTTCGGCGGCGAGGTCCCGGATCTGACGATGGTCTGCGAGCCTGGGGAAGTCATCGCGGCTGCGGCAGAGGCTCTTGTCTCACAGTGGGACCGCATCGGCATCAAAGTTCGGATTGTTGGTCAGGACGAAGCGTTACCCGAAGACTGGGATATTGTTTATCGCACTGTTCGAATGACCGAACCCGTCACCGAACTGTGGCCGTTCCTGACGATGAAGCAGGACGCTCGCGTGGAAGACCTCGAACATCTTCCAGACTGGCTGCGGCAACAACTGATCGAACTCGAACAGGCAGTCGACTTCAACACTTCGGTTGAAATGCTTCAGCGACTGCACTTTCGGCTGCATCAGCTTGTCCACATGGTCCCTCTGTGGGAAATCGACGACGTCATCGTCATCCGAAATAACATTCAGGGTTTTCCTGCCGGCATGATCCATCCCTACCAGAATGTCGAGCGATGGATCGTTCAGCCCTGGTACCCTAACGACCTGCTTTGAGTGCACTCATGATGCGTCATCACCACGCCTCAAGTTATCTAGTCCGGCTCGCGTTCGCGTTTCTCGTAACCGCGACAGCCGTTGAGCTTTCGTTTGCTGAACAGCCTGAACAGCCGAGCGAGAAAGCGACGGAAGCGAGCGGCAAATCGCCCGAACTGTCCAAAGCCGGTGCCGACGGTGATTCAAAAACCGAGTCAGCAACCGCGACTCCAGGATCCGACGGCACCACCGCTGAAGCGCCAGCGACTGAAGAGCCGCCACCCGTAAAACTTCCGCCACCTCCGCCGAAAGTGGGACCGAGAGT
>JBLFXD010000736.1:0-3988 GCA_047611045.1 Planctomycetaceae bacterium
AACGATGTCCGGCCTGTCCTGCGTCGCGAATTCGTAAAGCTGCTCGTACGAAACGGCGAGCTGAAGCGGCTCGCGAGCGACGAAGAACAGCTCGTCCCACAATCGGTCGATTTCTGCAGACTGTTCGTTGTCGAGCATCAGTCGCTTGAGTTGGTCGTCCTCGCGGTAGAAGAGTTTCAGCGTGACGACTTCGTCGACCGGCACGATTCGGGCGTAGCAAAGCGCTTCGGGAAACAGGCTTCGAAATTCATCCAACGCGGCGTCAACGCGCGGTTGCGCTTGTTCGCCAACAAGGATGGGTGCGGACATTGAAGTTTCGAGGCGAGACGGCTTCGTCGCTGCAACCTGAATCTGCACGGTTCCCTTGCCTGAGGTGGCCGCATGCAACGAACCCGTCGTCACAAACTCCGACCCAGCGAGTAGCGCTGCCGGAATACGAAGTTCAAGAACTTGAGGTGCCTTCAAACAAAGATGCGTTTCAGGCAGCGGAGTACCGTTTGGATGTTTTCCGAACGAGGCCGGATCAACTCCAAAATTGTCCGAAGTCTGAACAGCCGCAACGGTGCTGCTGACGGTCCAGCGAAGAGGGCCTCGCCAGTTTGTTAGTTGCTCTCGTTGAACTCCGTCTGGGTCGCTCAGTTGCGACGAATCTGAAGACGCAACGCTCGCCTGAACTGCCAATGCGAGCTTTGTGAGTTCTTCTTCAGACTTGCCATCAAGGGCGGCTGCACGAAAGGCTGCGAGCGTCGATCCGGCGACGACGGAAGAGGTCGGAATCGCGTCGTCCGGTCCAGATGGCTGCGAACCGAAGTGCCAGACGTCGGCGTTTCCAAACGAATCCGGCAACGGGTTGCTTTCCAGAATTCGGTCAACGACGTCGGTCGCGAGATTCCAGAAGCGAGGCTTGGATTCGACGGTCGTCAGTTTCAATTCAACGTGTGTGGTGTCGCACGAGTGGCTTCGGTCGCGAGGGTTAACGATCAGCGAGACGACGTCGCCGCTGCGGATGGCAAAAGACGTTTCCGGCTTAAATGATTGCCGGCCGCCGTTATCGAACGTGCCTTTCGCGAGAACGGAACTGCCCGATTCAGCTAACAGTTCGACTCGCCAGGACGCGCCGTTTCCGCAGACTCCATCGGCATCGGCGACGAGGCCCTCGACACGGAAGTCTCCGTCTATCGGGCTTCTCCACGCGACGGTGGATTCGTGGGTCGGCGACGGGTGCATAACCACGCTTTTCGCGGGAACGATCAGCGTGAGGAAACTGATCGGTTCGGAGGAGCTATTCGTCAGCATGTTTGGCAGGTCATCGTTGGTCCAGCCGTTGATCGCGTCGTAGCCCTGCCCTTTCGTCAGCTTCCTCGTGAACGTTCCTTTGATCTCACGGCTTGTTCGATGTCCGAGTCCCAGCAACTTCGCCCAGCGTTCGAGCAGCAGACTATTCAGGCCGGCTGCTTCTGCTGCGTCGTCGACGGTCTTCCCGGAAGTACGAAGCTGCGAGACCGCCGTGAGATACTTCGCTGTGCGCGGAAGTTCGCGAGCCATCGTTGTTTCGATTCGCGATACCAGCGAGCGAATGTCGCGGACTTCGATCGGCGGCAACGGTTCGGCGCCTTCCGCCGTCGGGAACTCGAACCGCGGTCGCTCCAGTACAACAAAGTCTTCGGCGTTTCCGTCGCCGAGATCGCTGACGGTCAGCCAGAGTGTCACGTCAGAACCCGCAGCGACGTCACCAATCTTGTGGCGAATTTCGTGACGCGGAGTTAGTGGCGAAACGGCTTCCTGCCACGAAGTCGCGCCGCCTTCACGCCCGGACTGGCCGATCGAGTTGAATTTCCAGAGTGAGTTCTGAGCGGCGTCAATGTCAGCGGCAATTTTCGAGGCATCTTCAGGTCGAGCGGTCGTCCAGGACTTCCGCAGCTCGTCCAGCAGTAGCGATGGAGAATCGCCAGCCGTCGTCAATACGTTCCATAAGCGTGTGAGGTATTTTTCATTGAGCGATCGCTCCCGAGCGACAGCAGCCAACGATGTCGCACCACTACGAAGTTTGTCTCGTTCCTGCAGCGTCGCTTCGATGTATCGCCGGACTGGCAACCGGCCGCCGTCGCTCGTGCTGAGTTTAATCCCCTGCAAAGTGACTGAGGTGTTGCCCGAGTCTTCCGTGAAGGGGCGATAGAACTGCTGGATGCGGGCAAGGAGTTCGTCAGTGTGGTCTCGCCGCGTGGTGTACCGCGAGAATCGAATCCCGTCTGGCGTCAGCACGGCGTGCGAGGCGACCTCTTTGGCGGCGTCCAGATATTTCGTGACGAGAGCGGGCGACATCGACTGCGCGGCTCCGGAATTCGTAAAGCCTTCTCCGGCTGCTCCGTCGACAGGGAACTCGCGTGTCGGGTTAAGTGATGTGACGCCGGTCAAATCCTGGATCGAATAGTTGTACTCGTCGTTGCTGAGGCGTCTCAGAATGACCGGTCCAGGATCACCCGCGTACTTTCTTGCTTCGGACAGAAGAAACGCTCTGACCCAACTGGCGAGGATCTGCCGCTCGCGATCGTCCGGCTGTGGTGAGTCTTTCGGCGGCATCTGCCGGCTGTCGAGCATGTCGCGAATCTTCAGCCAGACCTTCGTGTTCTGCGTCATGGTCGCGATTGTGGGAAATGCTTCGAAGTCAATGTCGGCTTCGATCGTCTTGCCGGAATGGCACTTGAAGCAGAACTTTGTCAGGAGCGGCTGGATCGTCGATGCGTATTCTGGCTGTGTCACATTCGGCGGAGACACGTTCTGCGCGCGGCTCGGTTGAGAGAGCAAAGCCGCTCCGACGAAAAATGTAAGTCGAAGCGTCAGACGACCGATGGCCATGCGGCGGTTCCTGATAAGTTGTTGAGTCGGTACACGGATTGGCATTTGTGCGTAGGGTGTGAAAAGCGGGCCGATTGGCGAATCGTGGTGTGCCGGCGCGGAGATCTTTCAAACTTCATTGACGCTCTGGTCACTCGAAAGCCGCCCGTGCCGGCACACCAGCCGTTTGATTCGCTCCGCTGGTCACACCCTACAAACACTGACAGCCTCTTCGGGGCTTATAACAGAATCTCGTTCACAACCCGAGACTTACGCCCGGCGGTGATGTTTTGAACCTGGCCGTTGTACGGGAAAATGAGTTCGTTGACATCCAGGCCAAACAGATGCAGTAGCGTTGCCTGGTAATCGTTGGGGGTGACGACGTTTTCGACGGCTCGGTGCCCGAATTCATCGGTCGCCCCGTACGTCATTCCAGGCTTGAAGCCCCCGCCCGCCATCCAGATGCTGAATCCCTGGCCGTTGTGATCTCGGCCGTGCTTTTCGGGACTGCCCTGGTTTTGTGTCACCGGAAGTCTTCCGATTTCGCCGCCCCAATGGACGATGGTTTCGTCGAGCATGCCTCGCTGCTTGAGATCGGTGACGAGCGCCGCTGAGGGTTTGTCGGTTCGTCGGCAGATGCTCGGAAGCGTTGTGGCGAGGTTGCTGTGGTTGTCCCACGGTTGTCCGGCCAGAAAGAGCTGGACAAACCGCACGCCTCGTTCAACCAGACGTCGAGCGATCAAACAACGCGTGCCGTACTCGCGAGTTGCATCCTGGTCGAGGCCGTACAGCTCCTGCGTTGCCTTCGTTTCTTTGGAAATGTCCAGCGCCTCGCGAGCTGCCGTCTGCATTCGAGCGGCCAGTTCGTAACTGGCGATGCGAGCTTCAAGATCGGCTTCGTGAGGAAATCGTTCGGCGTGCCGACGGTTCAGTGTCTGCAGCAGTTTCAGGTTCTGCTGCTGAGGCTCGCCTTTCAGATGCGCCGGCGCATCGAGATTAAGGACTCTCGGCTCTTTCGGTCGCAGGACGGTGCCTTGAAACAACGGAGGCATGAATCCGCTCGACCAGTTGTTGATATTGTCGACCGGTTGTCCACCCGGATCCGTCAGCACCATGTACGCAGGCAGGTCTTGAGTTTCCGCCCCCAGCCCGT
>JBLFXD010000737.1:0-3984 GCA_047611045.1 Planctomycetaceae bacterium
CTGGCTGTGCGAAGACGACCGCCGCGATGCTGATCTCCGAATTGCCCGAACTCGGACAGCTCAACCGAAAGCAGATCGCACGCCTCATCGGAGTCGCACCCACCAACCGCGACAGCGGAACGCTACGAGGAAAACGGACCACCGGAGGCGGACGAAGAGACGTCAGAACAGCCCTCTTCCTGCCCACCCTCGTCGCCACAAAATTCAACCCGAAAATCAAAGCCTTCTACCAACGACTCCTCGAGCAGGGAAAACCAAAGATGGTCGCCATCATCGCCGCCATGAGAAAACTTATCTCCATCCTCAACGTCATGATCAGAGAACAAGAATCCTGGAACGAAAACTACAATAACGCTTGAAAATCAAGACAGTCGCTACGAAAAACTCACAAGCCAGTAGGGTGAGCGTCGATCAGATCGCGAAATGCTCTTCGGCAATCGTGACTCGCTTAAGTGCATCCTCGTCGATCGAAACTCCGAGTCCCGGCCCCGTCAGCGCGGGAGCGATTCCTCGACGTCCCCACGTCAGGTTCTCGTGAGTCAGCCGTTCCTTCACGAGGAACGAATCGTAGCTGCCTTCGAGATATCGGATATCGCCAACGCTCGTCGCAAAGTGGCGGCCAGCTGCGCTAAGAATTCCCGTCTCGCCGACCTGGCAGCCGAGTTGATATCCAAGCCCTGCTTGATGCGCCGTCGCTGCTATTTTCAGCGAATTCAAATATCCGCCGCACTTTGAAATTCGGATGTTAAACAGGTCGCAGGTTCCGTCCTCGATCGCTCGTTGCCCGTCTTCGACACTGCACAACGATTCGTCGAGCATGATCGGTGCCGACAGCTTCGGACGAAGCGCCGCCAGTCCGCCGACCTCATCATGATGAACCGGCTGCTCGATGGACGTGATGCCGAACTTCGCCAGCGGCTCGAACTTCGCTTCCAGGTTTTGACAGGTCCACGCTTCGTTGGAGTCAATCCGAAGATCCATCTCCGCACCGACCAGTCGCCGAATCCGTCCCAACGAAACTTCGTCGTCGACACCTTCGACTCCGACTTTCACTTTCGTCTGATGAAAACCGTGAAGCCGGATGAGGAACGATTTGATCCGCTGTTTAACCGGCGAGCTGGACGTAATCACGGCGCTGTACTGGACCTTGTCCTGCTTACTCCGGATGCCGATCGCCGGTCCGTACTTCGAGGTGATCTCGGACAGCGGAATTCCGTCCGCACGGCAGACCGCGTCGAGGATGCTGAGTTCAACGGCGCAACGGACCGAGTTTCCGAAGCAGTTCCGCGGGTCAGTTTGCGGCCGAGTCAGACTGAATTCCTCGCACAAAGCCATCGCGGATTCAGCATCGGTAATCTCGGCACCGAGCTGTTCGGTGAGCGGCGTCGCGCGAAGCAAGTCGAAAGTAGAGTCGATCGTTTCGCCGGTCACGTACTCGCGCGGAAGTCCTTCGCCCCAGCCCTGCGTGCCGTCGCTCAAGACGCAGCGAACGATGACAGAATCGGTCATGCGACGAGTGTGCGATGCATGTTGGATCTTCGTCTTCAAAGGAATCTGAACGTGGTATGCGATGAGTTCAGCTATTCGCACCGGTGTTGCTCGTCAGGGTTCGAGAGTCGCGAGTGGAGAAACCGGGACTCTAGTTGTCGAGCATTCCGAAGACCATTGTGCCCTCGAACGTTCACTGCGAGGCTACGCGATCGAATAATGCTCAAGTTTTTCGATGTCCCCTTCGATGCCAAGGCCGGGCGTCGTCGGAACATTCATCCGGCCGTTCTGAATCGCGAATGGTTCTTTGAGAATGTCGTCGACAAGCCCGTAGTACGTGCAGTCATTGGCGAGCGAATAAGACGGGCACGCTGCGGCGATGTGCAGCATGGCCGCCGTTTTCGGTCCGAGGTCGTGTCCGCAGTGCATGATGCAGGGGATGTTGGCGGCTTCGCAGAGGTGGCCGATCTTTACGCAGGGAAGGATTCCGCCCGCGATGTGAGTGTCCGGCAGAATGTGAGATGCAGCGTCGGCCAGAAAGATCGCAGAGACCGTGTCCGGGCCGACGACGCTTTCGTTCAACGCGATCGGTACGGACGTCTGGTCTCGCAGCCACTTTGCATCAGACAGTGGTTCGGCAGGAATCGGCTGCTCGAAGTATTCCAGGTCGTACTGTTCGAGCTGCTTCGCGAGATCGGCGGCCTGTTGCGGCGAGTAGGCTCGGTTCGGATCGATCCGCAGTTTGAGTTTATCGCCGACGGCATCCCGGACGCCCCGAACCATGTCGAGGTCTTCCTGCGCGTCGGAGCCGGCTTTCGTCTTCAAAGTGGTGAAGCCCTGCTCGACGTACATCGATGCCATCTCGCCCGCGCGTTCGTAACTTTGAATTCCCATGCACGCCGCGAGTTCAATCTCTTCGCGAATCACTCCGCCAAGCAACTGAGCGACCGGCATGTTGGCCGCCTTGCCGGCGATGTCCCACAGCGCGAGTTCCAACCCGGCCTTCAAGCGAGACTCAAACGGGCATTCAAGATGAAAAGCCGCAATGTTCAGCGGGTCGCGACCGGCAGCCCATTCGGAGGCTTCCTTTCTCATCCGACCCAGATCCAGACCCGGCAGGAAGTTGAGATTGCATTCGCCCCACCCGTACAGACCTTCGTCGGTATCGATCTTCGTGATCGCTTTCGTCGTCGTCGAACTCGTCCGAACGTGAGATCGATACGGCGCCAGCGGTTCGGTCTGAGGGACTTCGACCAGCCACATGGAAACAGCAGTGATTCGCATTACTTGCCCTTCAGCTTCGCCGCAGTTTATCCGGGAAGAAAGACAGCCCGACCTGACTGCAGGTCGGGCTGAGTGAACGATTCATCAAAATTGAATTCCGAAGGTAACAGGGCTCAATCCAAGTTTGTACTGAGCCTGCCACTTCAAAACCCAATTGCTAGTGGACTAACTCCTCAACCAGCTCAGTATTGGAGAGGACCTTTTGTTGCTCGTTCGCCGGCACGACCTCGTAGTGGCCTGATTCAATCGTGTACGAACCCTGACCGCCGGTGATGCTCGATAGCTGGCGGGCATAATCCTGGAGTTCGACCAACGGAGCAAACCCTTTCACGACGGTGTAGCCGCCAGACGCTGCGTCCTTCTTGTAGAGGTGAGAGTCTTTCAGAGAAAACCCGTTGGCCGTGCGTGATTGATTCAGCGAAGTCAGATGAGCCTCTTGGTGAGTAACAGAACAACCACGCAGGACACGGATGTGAAAGCGTCGGGATTCGAACGTTCGATATCCCGCCGACTAGCCGCCAGATTCAGTGCATTCGCGGTGCCCGATGGTCGGGCGAGTCAAGAAAAATATGTTGAACGAAGAAATCAGTTTTGCAACGACTTTTTTGAATTTGCGGGTCTGTCAGGCAGCAATTGTCTATGGTCAGAGCTGCCAACGGATCGTCCGAACTCGCTGTTCGCTTCCCGGTTCGCCCGTACCTGGATTCCCAATCGACTCCGCAGCAACTCAGCTCAGAAAAAGGTGACAACGTGATTGCTTACGAAGATTTCATTCCTCAGCAAACTTCAGGTCCCGGTTTCTTCACCAGTGCCGAGTACGAATCATTTGACGAAGCCCTCAAGGCTGCGAATTCGTTTGTGGTTGGCCGGGAACTGAACGTCCTGAACGTTGAAACCGTTGTGCTACCGAATGTCTGGAATGAAGAAGGAACCACCGACGCGTCGATTAGAACTTCGGGAGACGTTTCGGCGACGTGGCACCAGTTCATCCGTGTCTGGTACAAACGTTGAACGGCGGCTCGACACGAACAGCCTTGCGGTGTTTCCCGGAGAGTCTGATACTGGTCTGCTCGATTCAGACGACTCTCAAAGCCATTGATTTCAACATTTCAGAAACAGGATTGCTCGATGGGTGTTTGGAAGAATTGCGAAGGAACGACGCGTCGAGACTGCCTCAAACTGGGGCTCGGCGGGTTCTTTGGAACTGGTCTC
>JBLFXD010000738.1:0-3968 GCA_047611045.1 Planctomycetaceae bacterium
CCAAAGAGCCCGTTCGGCTCGACAGTCAGGCCAAGTACGCCGTCGTTGCTCGCGGGCAGGCGGACATTTACCTTCGTCTCCCGACGAGAAAGGCTTACCAGGAAAAGATCTGGGACCACGCGGGTGGCGCTCTGGTCGTGCAGGAAGCTGGCGGAACGGTTTCTGACATCAATGGAAAACCGCTCGACTTCACGCACGGGCACGAGCTGACCCAGAACCGCGGCGTCGTTGTTTCCAACGGCCCACTTCACGATGCCGTCGTCAAAGCGGTGCAGGACGCTGGCATCTCCTGATTCACAAGAATTGGTGCTCGCTGTTTGCGAAGATACCGGTTGCTTGCGAAGAAGTCTGACACCCCTTCAACGGAGAAAGTGCTTTGAACAGATCACTGCCCGGTCAGATGTCGTCGTTCTGGATTCTGGCTTTGTCGATCGTTGGGATCGGTTTTGCCAACGCCGCCGAGATGCCATTTGGAATCGAGAAACGCGTTCCGTGGTCAACGTCGAAGATGGTCGGCACGCCCGAACCGCCGTCGCCTTACTTGCTCGAACGCGTCTTCCCGCAACTGACGTTCAAGAATCCTGTTGAGTTGCTACCGGTGCCGGGCACTGACCGAATGCTGGTTGTCGAAGTCGACGGCCGCGTCCTGACGTTTTCGCAATCGAGTGACTCGACCGAGCCCGACGTCGCGCTCGACCTCCGAAAAGACATCGAAGGCGCGACGAAATCGTACGGCTTCGTATTTCACCCGGACTTTAAGAACAACCGCCAGTGTTTCATTTCTTACATCACCAAAGCTGGCGACCCGGTCGGCACTCGCGTCTCAAGATTTCAAGTGACGTCGGTAAACCCGCTGAAAATTGACGCTGCTTCTGAACAGCAAATCATTACCTGGCAAGCCGGCGGTCATAACGGCGGGTCGTTGCAGTTCGGCCCGGAAGACGGACTGCTTTACATCTCGACCGGCGATGGGGCTCCGCCGTTTCCTCCGGATCCGAACGGCACCGGCCAGGACATCAGCGACCTGCTGGGATCCATCCTGCGAATCGACGTCGACCATCGAGCCGGCGACCACCCTTACTCCATTCCGAAAGACAACCCATTCGTCGGAGCTGCAGACGCTCGCGGCGAGGTCTGGACCTACGGTCATCGCAACCCGTGGCGGATGGCCTTTGACAAAGTGACAGGCCACTTGTGGGTGGGCGACGTCGGCTGGGAAATGTGGGAGATGGTTTACCGCGTGCAGCGCGGAGCCAATTACGGTTGGAGCATTCTTGAGCACATCCAGGCAGTCAATCCCGACTTCCCACGAGGCCCGACTCCCATCGTTCCCCCGACCGCGGCGCACGCTCACACGGAATCGCGATCGATGACCGGCGGCTACGTCTATCGCGGAAGTCGTCTTCCGGATCTCGTCGGCACCTACGTGTACGGTGATTATGTGACGGGCAAGATTTGGGGGCTCGACGGCAACGCCTCCGATCCGGGTAAACCGGTCGAGTTACTTGGCACACCGATTCAGATCATCTGCTTCGGCCAGAACCACGACCGAGAGCTCTACGTCGTCGGTTACGACGGTTCGATCAATCGTTTGATCAGCAATCCCGATGCGGGAGAGGTTTCAACGTTCCCCAGGAACCTCAGCGCGACTGGCCTGTTTTTATCTGTCGAAAAGCTGGCTCTGGCGCCCGGCGTGATTCCCTACGATGTGAACGCCGCTCCCTGGGAGGACGGAACAATCTCGCAGCGTTTTCTGGCGCTGCCAGGTTCAGCGACGGTCGGCGTCCACGAGATCAACAACGTCCAGAAAGGAAACCTGAAGGGCGAGTGGAGCTTTCCTGACGGTACGGTTCTGGGCAAGACGATCCAGCTGGAAACATCGTCAGATTTTTCGATTCAGCAACGTCTGGAAACACAGATTCTCCATCGACACAAGGGCGAGTGGCGAGCCTACAGCTACCTCTGGAACGCCGACCAGACAGACGCTGTGCTCTCGGACGGGAAAGCGAGTGACCGGTCGTTCGCGGTACCCGACTCATCGTCGTCCAGCGGGTATCGTTCTCAGACATGGCACTTCGCAAGTCGGACCGAATGCCTGCTCTGCCATACAACTCGCGGAGGCTCGGTGTACGGTTTCCGAATCGAGCAGCTCAATCGTGACTTTGACTACGGGACGTCCAAAGACAATCAGCTGCGGACGCTGGCTCACCTGGGACTCTTTGAAAAGCCGATCGGAAAGTCGCCATCACCAACACAGGTGGCCCTCGACAAGATAAAGCAAATGGCTTCGCCCGCTGATGAGTCGGCCGACCTGACGCAACGGGTCCGGTCTTATCTGCATGTGAACTGCTCGCACTGTCACCAACGAGGTGGCGGCGGAACGGCGGCAATCGAAGTCCTTCACGATATCCATTTCGACAAGACTCATCTGGTCTCGCGGCCGACTCAGGGATCGTTCGGTATCGTTGATCCCTGGGTCGTGGCACCAGGTGACCCAGACCGTTCGATCCTGTATTACCGAATGTCAAAAGTCGGCCGCGGTCGAATGCCGCACTTCGGCTCCCGCGAGATCGACGACAGGGGAGTGGCATTGTTGAGGGAGTGGATCCTGCAACTTGAGCAGTCTTCGGAACCGGCGAATGAGGTTAACGACGCGTCGTCGGCTGCGCGTCAGCTTGCTGCTTCCAATCAAACGACGTTGAAAGAATTGATTGAAGATCCAAACGCCAACTCTTCTGAAACGCCGGCAGCGATCGATCGACTGCTTTCATCGACCAGCGGAGCATTGCTCCTTGCGAGCGAGGTGCGCGACGCTTCGGCCGAAGGAATTTCCTCAGAAGTTCGACGTGCGGTCATTGCCAAGGGGACATCGCTTGATGACGTCGTTGTGAGAGACCTGTTTGAGGCGTTTGTTCCAGAGGTCGCTCGTACGAAGACTCTGGGGTCAACAATCAACGGAAGCGATCTACTGGCTCTTAAGGGGAATCATGAGAAAGGGCGTAAGCTGTTTCTGACCGCCGCTGGATTGCAATGTCGCAACTGTCACAAGGTCGGCGAGCAGGGTAAAGCTGTCGGTCCGAAACTCGACGGCATCGGAAAACGCTACAGCCGCGCCGAGATTCTCGAAAACATTCTGGAACCGTCAAAGAAGATCGACCCTAAGTTTCAGACGTGGCTCATTCAGAAAGACGACGGCAAAGTTCAAACGGGTCTGCTTGTCAGCAGAACCGCCGAGTCAGTCACCCTTCTCGACGCAACCGGCAAAGCGATCACGATTCCTGCCGCAGATATCGAACTCATGGTTGCCCAGAAAAAGTCCCTGATGCCCGAGCTGCAGCTTCGCGGACTGACACCGCAGGATGCCGCGGACCTGCTGGCATGGCTGGCGTCCTTGAAGTAACGGCGCCAATTTTCGACACTCGCAGACGTTGTCGGGATCCGGATCCGTCCACAGCCGGCGAAGAAACTGCCATGCCCGAATTAGAATTCCTCTGGACCTTCCCCTGCTTCGTTCTCGCAACGCAGTTCAACCGAGACTCCGAAACAGGCACCGTTTTGTTCGATGAAGGATTTCGTGTCGTTGCTCTCAGCCTGACCAGCGATGCTGAAAAGCAGGTCCCAATCTTCACGGACGAAGCCCTCGCTGAAGACTATGCCGGACGGTCCGCATCAACGGGGCTGACTCTGGTTGAGATATCAACTCCGGAAGCACTGAAAGACTTCCTGCTGCTTGCTTCGAGAGCTTTCAAGCACGCCGCCATCGACCTCAGCCCGAAGGCAAAGTTCTCACGACTGTTCCTGATCGACGAGATTCTGGCGCAGATCGATGACTGGATTGGTCAGTCTGAATAATTTGATCCTTGGCAATCGATGAGCTGCTTTGCTGCCGACGGCGTCTTTTGTCATGCCTACGGAAATTTCCGTAGTTCCGACGTTGCTCCGCGAATTCTGTTCGATTCGATTTCGGG
>JBLFXD010000739.1:0-3967 GCA_047611045.1 Planctomycetaceae bacterium
AGTGGCGTCTTTGTGGGTGGGTGGGTGGGCGGGGGGCACGCTAGGCGTCTTTGTCGAATTTACTCATCGGTGAAGCGGGAGTGGTTGGGTAATGTGATGCGGCAGTGGGCTGAGAGGCGTCAGGGGGCGGCGTCGTGGGTGTCTGCTCATCGGGAGTCACGTGTTGTGGAAACTGCTGTTTGAACAGGTCGGCGGAGAAGGAATCTTTGGTCGCCTTGACCATGTCGGTGATGAGGAGTTCATCGAGTTGACTCTGGAAGATTTCCTCGGCCTGCCCTCCGTGAAAGTAGGCCGGCTTCCCCGTCGTTGAGCGAAGTGATTTCAGCATCTGCCGAAAGAATGTGTCGCCAACAAACTGGTCGAAAGCTTCTGGCAGGAGGGGACCGTTGGGTGGGGCAAGGCTGAGTGCCTGGATTGGATCGGTCATGGCTGGAAGCCTTCACTTTTCGGTGACTATCGCTCTATAAAATCGGCGTGGAGCTGGCCGCTGGAGTGCAGCTCGCGAAGGATGCCGATGATGTCGTCCGTCGGCACCTTGAGCTGATTAAGTGCGTTGACCAGATCGGCCAGTTGTTGTGGAGGTTGCTCGCCGTCCAGGTTGCGAACTTCGACGAACGGGTTTGCAATTTCGACATTCAGATTTCTGTGAGTGATAATCACCGGGCTGAGTTCGACTTCACCCGTCACGATGATGGTGCCCTGTTTGACGTTCACGACGACTCGAGCCGATCGGCCTGCGTCTTTGAGCGAAATTTCGGTGAGCAGCCCTAGGAATTCGACGTGATTGTCGTATTGCAAGGGAATGATGACGTCCACGGCTATGTCGGAAGCCGCTCGGGCGATATTTGTATTGTTGGCTTCGAGAAAGAACCGAGTGTTGATGGCTCGTTCCACTTCCCGAGCCATCGCGTGGCCCACGTACTGGCGGTTCAGTAGCAGGCGAATCTGGTTTGGCTTCTTCAGGATGTTCATGCCGATCGTCTCTTCCATCACCAGGCCAAACGAAATTCGAGCAGTCGTCGGGTTCACGAAGTCTTCGACAATCAATGGACCGGACGCGAGACCGACGACGGTGTCGTCTGCGCTTCCTACGCGTCCGAGTGGCGCAGGGATCAATCTCCCGCCTTCGAGGCTTTTGGCACCGAACATCGCGCTGACGGTGCAGTCAAGCGATTGTCCATCGCTGATGCCGGTTCGTGGAATCGTTGCCGTTATTTCGACAACGGCGACGCTTCCAAGTTCCGTCAGTTCGTTGATGTCGATCACTGGATTGTTCGACAGTTTCAGGATGGACGCGAATGCTCGCGCAGTCGGACCGGATTGATCTCGATCTCCCGTTCCGTTGAGGCCGACAACGAAGCCATGTCCTCGTATCGTGAGTGGCTTCTGGCCATCGATGGTGCAGACATGTTCGATTCGCGCGACCGCCTGGGCCGGGCGGATCTCGCTTAAAAAAGCGGCCACGGCGAGCAGGAACGCCCCGCTTCGGATCACGAACAAATTGTGTGTGAGCTGCGTCATCATGACAGACTTTCTGAAGCGGGCAGGTTTGTCGTGGAATGCTGGATTGATGTCGAGATTAGCTTTCGCCGCGACTGTGTGTTCAGTGAAGCTGAAGACAGGCTGGACCTAGAACGGCGAAAGCAGGTCGTACAGCCGGTAGCCCCAGTTGCGTTTGGTGCTGTCGTAGACTCGGCCGCCCTGATTCTTAACGATGTTCAGACTGGCGATGTTCTCACTGCTGGCTGTGTTGTCCGGGGCGACGTCGCTGGCACGAAGTTCTCCGGTCAGCGTGTATTCTGAGACGTCGTCCTGCGTCTGAATTTTCTTTTTCGCTTCGAGCAGCAGAATTCCGTTTGGCAGGACGTCGACGACGGTCGCCGCGATTCGATATTTGATGCCTTCCTGGTCGGTCAGCTGCCCTGTCGAATTCAGCGTGCCCTGCAGCTGAGCGTCGATAGTCGGACCGTTCAGTGCAGCGGGGACGAGATTGCCGGTGGGGCCAAAGCGAACAAACTCCTTCAATTCAGCTTTCAGTTTGGAATTCCGCTGGCGGTTGAACTTTGAGTTCATAATCACTTCTGACTTTTCGTCGACGATGATGGTCACGATGTCGTGCAGTTTGATTTCTGGCGGAACTGGCGGCTCGATATAGATCAATGAGTAGTCCCGAATTCGTTTTCGAGGCGTTCCCAGCATGACTGGGCCGGTTGGCGGCAGCTGGAACCGATCAACGGTCGACGTCTGCTGAATTCGGCCAGCGTTCGCAGGGTAGGCATTGCTCCGCGAGTACTGTGGCGACTGAGTCGACGTTCGCGGACCGGGCCACGAGCCGGATGTGTAGCGTTCAGCGACCAGAAACTGTGCTGGCTGATTACTGGCTGACGTGGCTTGAACATCACTGCGGCTGCGAAACTTGAACGTTGGAGCAGGAGTTTGGCTGTGCTGTGAAGTCGTTGGCCGCGTTTGTGCGGAGGTGGAATTACTGCCGCGAACGTCGCCTGGTTTCACGCCAGAAAGCACACAGACGATGACGATTGCCGGCATCAGATATTTTCGACTGAATTGCATGGCTTATTTCCGACTGCGCAGGCTTGATGGAAATGTGGGTGTCGTTACAGCTCTGAGTAATGGTGCAGCAAATCGAATCAGCCTTCACCGTTCGTCAGGCGAATTCCCGAATCCTTGTCGTCAGCTTCGCTATCGAGCAGTTTAGCCTGCCCTTGGCCTATCACCCGGGCGGCGAATGTCTTTTTGCTGGTACTGTCGATTGGGACCAGTTCAATGATGTCGTTGAGGGTTCCGTCTCGACGGGCCTTAAAAGTTCGTGTTACCTGGATGCTGCCCAACTTGACCGTAATATTGACCTCCTCGTCCCGCCTGATCAGCGTCGGAGGCTTCACCGAGCTGTCCTTCACAAAGTCGCCCGGGCGAATAGTTCGACGAGCTTCCATGCCAACGACAGTTTCAGGATCCGCTGATCCGTTGCGAAGGTCGTCTACTTCCTGCCATTCGAGGTCGGCTTCGCGAATGACCTGCCCTTGTGCGATGACTCGGCGAGCGGCGAGCACCTTTGGTCGACGCGTGACACGAACACGGACTTGCACGGTTTCGACATTCGATTTGTCCGAGGCGCTGCCAGTGTCGTTTGTTCCGGCAGGCGATACTTCACCGGTCGGGATCGCGACGGTCAGTAGAAAGATGTCTTCAGAAACAGGCTTACCAGAGACAATCTTCAGATTGCCCGAACGAGCCGAAAGAATCGTTGGAACGGTTTGGATCGCCAGCAGCGGGTGAATGATCGGCGTGCCCCAGTCAGATGCCCATTCCGAAAGATAGTCTCGGACAAGGTCCTGAATCACGTTCTCGGCGAGACGAATGTCGGACGTCGCGATATTGCTCAGGTTCGAAATCGTTCGAGGTGTGGTTGTAGCGTAGCCAGCCAGTTCAGTTCTTCTCATTGTACGAGGCGCGACGACTCGATTTCGTGCCTTCGCCAGAGTCGTTCGATTTGACGGGTAAGTTGAAACCGGCAGTTGCCCTCGCCGAGTGACGAGAACGATGCTGCTTCCTTGAAACTCAAGGGCTCCGATTTCAACGTCAAACTTCAGCAGCCGGGAACGAATCTGGTCGAGCTTCATCCGGGCTGAGTTTCCAGGAATGGGCGACGTGCTGAGCGTAATCATCTGCAGTTTTGCGGCAGTCTGGTCGTCGTCCGCAAAAATGTCTGCAACGTCCCCCAGATGAATCAACGCCTTGTCGACGGTTACTGATCTGTGCAGACGCACGATCGCGGCGTGAGCGGTCGAAGCTGTTGCGGAAAGACCGCAAGCCATGAAATAAACCAGAATCGTTTGTTTGAGCATCATGCGTCTCCTCCGTGAGACCGCCTGAAATGTCGTCGGATTGTTAAGTAGAGTGTTTGGTCTGCCGCTTCGGATGACGACTTCGCCTGAGTTCCGTCAGC
>JBLFXD010000740.1:0-3944 GCA_047611045.1 Planctomycetaceae bacterium
CCATAATTACACGGCTCCGTCGGGTAAGACTGGCCGCTCCTTCTGTCTGACCGCCGGAGCATCGGTCGACTGGCTCGAAGAAGACCTCCGACGACTGGTGGTCAACGCGGTTTACTCGTTGACCGGTCTGGAAGATCAGATCCCGCCTCGCAACAACGTCGACTTTGTTGGTCCGTATGAGCCTTCCGCATTCGGATCTCACACCGACGCTGAATGGAGCAAGCTCAACCTGCGACCGGCGAGTTTCAAATGACGACCTGACTGGGCAGATGCCGGGCACGAGTCTTGACTTGCTGGCGTGCTCGATCGATAAGATGGACATCGTTCTATCGTCGATCCGTTCACAAGGACCAGGCTCATGCTTCAGCATTCGGGAATTCCCCGTCGCACGGCAATTCAGGTCGGTGGAATCGGGCTGTTGGGTCTCGGGATGAACCACGTGGCCGGTCTGCGAGCGATGGCTAAGCCTGATGCTTCAGCGACTCGCGATGCGTCTCCGAAGTCTGTGATCTACATCTTTTTGTCCGGCGGCTTGGCGCAGCATGAGAGCTTCGATCCAAAACCGCTGGCGCCGGATAATATTCGCGGCGAGTTCTCTCCGATCGGGACTCAGACTCCGGGAGTGCACGTCAGCGAGCATTTGCCGATGCTCGCCGCTCGAAGCAACAAATGGGCTCTCGTCCGATCGCTGACCCATCCGTACAACGAACATTCGATCGGCCATCACGTCATGCTGACCGGTCGGACGCCGGTGCCTCGCGGTTTTTCCGGCAACGAACCGCGGCCTTCGGACTTTCCCTGTATCGGGTCAGTCGTCAACGGAGTCATGCCGCGGCGAAACAATCTACCGCCGGCTGCTGTCCTGCCGGAGAAACTGGTGCACGTCACCGGGCGCGTCATCCCCGGACAGTTCGCGGGGCAGATGGGCGAGCATCATGACCCGTGGTTGATTGATGCCAGCCGATTCAAGACTTCAAGCTACATCCACGGAGCGTTCCCGCAGTATGGTTTTCATCGTTGGGAAGGCGCGACGAATCCGGACAATTATCAGTTCGAGGCTCCACGGCTGGTGCTGAGTCATGGCGTGTTGCAGAACCAGTTTGAAGGCCGGGTTCAGTTGCTGCAGCAAATGGAACGGCAACGACGGGGGCTCGATCGAGCGGCAGGCATCGAGCAGTTTGATCGGCACCGACAAAATGCCATTTCGATGTTGACCGACGGTGGCGTCCACCGGGCTCTTGATGTTCATTCCGCCGAGGCCAAAGCTCAGGATCGATACGGGCGGAATTCATTCGGCTGGTCGCTGCTAATGGCGAGGCAACTGGTCGAGGCCGGCGTCAGTCTCGTTCAAGTCAACCTTGGCAATGACGAAAGCTGGGATACTCACGAAGCTGCCTTCAAGAATCTCAGCAACTTTCTGTTGCCTCCGACGGATCGCGCCGTGTCGGCATTGCTCGACGATCTCGACGAACGAGGTTTGCTTGACGACACGCTCATCGTGATGGCTGGCGAGTTCGGCCGAACTCCGAAAGTCTTCGCCGAGCCGAGCCTGAAATCCGGCCTCCCGGGCCGCGATCACTGGGGAGCGGTGCAAACGGTATTCTTTGCCGGTGGAGGAGTTCGCGGCGGCAATGTGGTTGGATCGTCAGACAAAATCGGTGGCTATCCGAAATCCGATCCGCAGAAACCAGAGAACATGGCCGCTACCATCTACGAATCGCTCGGTCTGCCCCGGACGGTGACCTGGACCGACAAGCTCGATCGCCCGCACCATGTGTACCATGGCGAGCCGATCGCCGGGTTGAAGTCGTAACGCACGTCGGTTGTCATCAGCCACTGCCGGTGTTACGAAGCTCGCATGGAAGCGTGCCGCGAATTCGGGGAGCTGCCATTTGACTCGGAAGTCTCGAGGAGGTTTCAGGTCATTGCGTAGGGTGTGACCAGCGGAGTGAATCCACGTCTGGTGTGCCGGCGCGGGCAATCGTTGGAGTCTGTTGCGGCCAGAACTGCTTGTAGATCTCCGCGCCGGCACACCGCAATTCACGTACGGCCCGCTTGTCACACCCTACGCTTCGTGACACCTGTCGGAAGACTCAACCAGTGATTCGATACTCCGTTTGAAATAATGTTGGATACAGATTCGTGGAAGATAACGAAGACTCGGTCGGATCATCGAAACTTTCTGCGGACGCCTTAATTCAGGCGATCGAGATCCTTGAACGTGTGGCTGACGATCGCGGGCTGCTGGTTGAACTGAATAAAGAAGGTCATCAGCGATTGATCCAGGCGGCAGAACGCGTCGCCAGTCCGGACCGCAAGTCTCGCAAACGACTTGTCCGAGCGATCAGAAAGCGAGAGCAGGTCGAGGTCACTCAGCAGAAGGCCGAAGACGAACGCCGATTGGCGCGGACGGGGATTCGGTCTTCACTCGGGACTCGGCAGTTAAAGCGGCCTTGCCCTCCGGCACCATTCGAGCCGGAACTCCCGCCCCGGGTTGACGCTTCGGACGAGAATTTCATCGACCGTTTGAGCGTGCCGCGAAACTGCTACATCTGCAAGCGCGAGTATGACCGGGTTCACTTTTTCTACGACGCTCTTTGTCCCGACTGCGCGACGCTGAACTGGCAACGTCGCGAGCGGACGTGTGATCTTTCCGGTCGGTACGCGTTGTTGACCGGTGGGCGAGTGAAGATCGGTTATCAGGCTGCTCTGAAGTTGTTGAGAGCGGGCTGCCACGTACTTGTCACCACTCGGTTTCCGCGTGATGCCGCCTCGCGGTTTACAGCCGAAGATGACAGTGTGGAGTGGGCAGACCGGCTGCAGATTCACGGCATCGATTTACGGCACACTCCCAGTGTCGAGGCCTTCGCCGATCACCTTTGCGAGACGCTGCCCAGGCTCGACTTCATTCTGAATAACGCCTGTCAGACGGTTCGCCGACCGCCGGGTTTTTACGGCCACCTGATGAATGACGAACGGAAACTCGCGGAGCACTTGCCGGCTGCCGCCCAGTCGCTGCTTGAGTCGTACGAGTCTCTCAGACGCAAGGGAACTGTGTCGGGCGGCGAAGACGTCGCCGCGACTTTGCCGGCGCAAGTCGGAAGCAGCCTTGCGGGGATACAGCGGGCGGCCGAGCTGTCTCAGCTTAAACTGGCTCCTGAAGACGCTCACGGTGGCGAAGAGTTGTTCCCGACCGGAGAACTCGACAGCGACCTGCAGCAGGTCGATTTGCGTACGGTCAACAGTTGGCGACTGCGGCTGGCGGATGTGTCGACCGTCGAGTTGCTCGAAGTTCAACTGGTTAACTCGATTGCCCCATTCATTCTGAACGCTCGCCTGAAGCCGCTGATGCAGCGCGTCGAAACGCCGGACAAGCACATCGTCAACGTGTCGGCGATGGAAGGCATTTTTTATCGAGCCTACAAGACGGACAAGCACCCTCACACAAACATGGCTAAGGCGGCTTTGAACATGCTGACGCGGACGTCGGCTCAGGACTACGCCCGCGACGGGATCCACATGAACAGCGTCGATACCGGCTGGATCACCGACGAAGACCCCGTCGAAATCGCTCAACGCAAAACCGAGGAACTGGGTTTTCACCCGCCGCTCGACCAGATCGACGCGGCTGCGAGAATCTGCGATCCGATCTTCACCGGCTTCCTGACGGGCGAGCATCAGTGGGGGCAGTTCCTGAAGGATTACCAGATTGCGAATTGGTAGCGTGCAGACGCTGCGGTTTCCGAGATGTTGAGTTCGACTCGGCTCTTTGCGACAGCCTCCCATGATTCGGGAAAGTAGGACTGACGCGTGTCGGTGGTAGTCGTCCATGATTTGGCATCAGCGCAGCGTGAAGCGTTCGCCTGATGGCAATGTCAGGGCTGGCCGAAGTGGAGGTCGACCAGTGGGACGGACTGTCAGTCGAGGTCTTGGGTCAGACGCCG
>JBLFXD010000741.1:0-3940 GCA_047611045.1 Planctomycetaceae bacterium
TCCGGTCAAAAGGCTGCCGCCGCTTCAGCGTTGAGTCTCCGGCTGACAAACGAGTCAGGGAAGTCAGCATTCGCTGTGCGATACATGGCGAAACTGAGCCGCCCGGATCTGAGCGTCACGTTGAAACCGCTGCCGCCAGCGAAGGCTCACAAGATCACGTCGATGCCCGGCTTCGAAGGTGTCCAACTGGCGGTTTCGACGAAGATCATGCCGACAGCGATGACCGTTCTTGACGACGGAAGGCTCGCATTCGCTTCGCTGGAGGGGCATGTCTACATCGCCAAGGACACCGACGGCGACGGTGTCGAAGATGAGCTGACGATGTTCGAAGAAGGGCTTTCAGCTCCGTACGGAATTATCCAGGACGGCGACAGTCTGCTGGTTTCACACAAGCCGGAGATTCTTCGGCTGCGCGACACCGATGGTGACGGCCGAGCTGACGAGCGGACGGTGTTCTCGTCGGGCTGGGGCTTTAACGACAACTACCACGACTGGACGTGTGGCATCGCGAAGGATGCCAAAGGCAACTTCTACGTCGGTATCGGCAGCGACTACGCACAGCTCAAGCGGCCGAAGAATGTTTCGCGCTGGCGAGGAAAGGTGCTGCAGATTTCGCCCGACGGGAAGCCTCGGCCGTTCGCTCACGCTTTCCGATACCCGACCGGAATCGCGATCGACTCCAAAGGCAACATTTTCTGCACCGACAACCAGGGGGTGCAGAACACGTTTAACGAGCTGAACCATTTGCGTGACGGATTTCACTTCGGAATTCCAAAGAACCACGAGCAGTCACTGAAGGTCGATGCTCACCCGCCGGCGATTCAGATTCCGCACCCTTGGACTCGTAGCGTCAACGGAATCACATTCCTGTCCGAGTCGCACCCTCAACAAGGAATCGCTGGTCACGGAGTCGGCTGCGAATTCAACGGCAAACATCTGATCCGATTTACGCATCATGAGGTCGACGGAATTCTGCAGGGCGCGACCTACTTTCTGTCGAAGACAGACTTCCCGGACGCCGATGCCAACTTCCTCGGCCCGCTGAGCATCACCACCGCGCCCACCGGAGACATCTACATCGGAAGCATTCACGACAGCGGCTGGCTCGGCGGCCAGAACACGGGCAGCATCGTCAAACTGAAACCGTCGGGACCTTTGCCCAACGGCATCAAGGAGATTCAGGCAACGGCCGACGGCTTCGAAATCCGCTTCCAGAAACCGGTCGACAAGTCCGCCGCGACGAACCCGGAAAGCTACTCACTCAGCGGCTACACCCGAGAGTGGAAAGGCGGGTACGCGACGCCAGACTCTGGCCGTTTCCAACCGAAAGTTGAATCAGCAACGCTCTCCCCCGACGGGACCAGCGTCCGCCTGAAAACCAGCGAGCTGAAAACGGGGTTCGTCTACGAAATCAACTGCCGCCTCAAAGACAACGATGTCGCTCTCTGGCCAGCGACGGGGCATTACACCCTGCACCGAATCCCAAGCGGCTCCCAATAACGACCGATTTTCGATCCAATTGTGGAATTCGTGCTCGTCACGCGCGGCGGCAATTGAAGCAGCCCGTTTGTTCTGTTAAATGCGCACCGCGAGTCGCGGATGTCCGATTTTCGTAGGGTGGGCACTGCCCACCAATCATCCACACACAAACTCGCACAATCAGTGGAACTGGTGGGCAGTGCCCACCCTACTTACTTTCAAGTTTGTTTCTTCAAGGACCGCAGTTGTGGCTGTCATCGTTCAGAAGTTTGGTGGGACCAGCGTTGCTGACACGGACAAAATCCGAGCGGCAGCGAAGCGAGCGATGGATGCTCAGGCTCAGGGAAATCAGGTAGTCATGGTCGTTTCGGCCATGGGCAAGAGCACCGACCAACTGGTCAACCTGGCTGGCGAGCTGACAGAAACTCCGCCCGCTCGCGACATGGACATGCTGCTTTCAACCGGTGAACAAGTCAGCGTCGCTCTGATGTCGATGGCGATTCACGAAATGGGCGGCAAAGCCGTCAGCATGACCGGTTCGCAACTCGGGATCGCGACGGACGGCAATCACACGAAGGCTAAAATTCTTTCGATCAACTCGGAGAAGATTCGAAAGAAGTTGGACGACGGAAACATCGTCGTCGCCTGCGGATTTCAGGGTGTCAATTCAGCGGGCGAAATCACAACGCTCGGTCGGGGCGGCAGCGACACATCCGCCGTTGCTCTGGCCGCCGCTCTGCGTCCCAGTCAGTGTCTCATTCATACGGACGTCGACGGCGTTTACACGACAGACCCGCGGCTGGAATCCCGGGCGAGCAAGTTCAGCGAAGTCAGTTTTGAAGAAATGCTCGAACTGGCCGGGATGGGTGCCGGCGTCATGCACAGCCGGTCGATCGAAATCGGCAAACGGTTCGGCATTCCGATTTATGTTCGCAGCAGTTTCGACGAAAAGCCGGGCTCATGGATTTACACCGACGAGCAGACTCCTAGACGCGCCGTTGCCGGAGCCGCGCTGCTCCGCAATGAATGCCGCGTGACCGTTTTCAAAGTCCCGGACCGTCCCGGAGCCGCTCGGACTATCTTTTCAAAGATCGCCCGGAAGAACGTGGCCGTCGACATGATCGTCCAGAACGTCGCCGACGACGGAACGACAGACATCTCTTTCACGGTTCAAAAGGGCGACTTCCCGGACACGATCGCCGCTGCCAAGGCCGCGTCGAGCGAAATCGGAGCGGGCGGAATCGACTTCGAGAACGACGTCGCAAAGATTTCCGTCGTCGGACTCGGCATGGCTGAGACGCCGGGTGTTGCCGCAAAAATGTTCCAGACACTCGCCGATGCCGGCATCAACATTCTGATGATCACGACCAGCGAAATTAAGGTTTCTGTGCTCGTCAGCCAGGACGATGCTGCTGCCGCTCTGGGAGTAGTTCACACGGCCTTTGGGCTCAACGAATTGAGCGACGACGGAGCCGAAGAACGACTCGCAAGGTTCAATACCGGCGACGACGCTCCGGACGAACCGACGATTCAATTGGACATGGCAACGTCCAGCGACGACAGCGGAAGGCATCTTGAACAGGTCACGATGGAGTCGATTTCAGTCCACAGCGGCCAGTCACTGATCAAGATCGGCGCTGTCCCCGACGAGCCTGGCTTCGCAGCAACCGTCTTCGGCAAAATTGGCGAGGCCGGCATCAACGTCGACATGATCGTTCAGGACGCCGGCACGAACGGAAAAACAAACATCGGCTTCACCGTCGAACGCGAAGACTTTGATCGTTGCGTCGCGCTGCTCGAGGAAATCGCACCGGACTCCGGCATCGGACCAGTCAGCTCGCTGCGAGACATTGCCAAGTTGTCGGTTGCCGGGATCGGTCTGCGAAGTCACACCGACATCGCCGACCGACTGTTTAACTCGCTGGCCGACGCGGGCGTGAACGTCGCCCTGATCAACACCAGCGAAGTCCGCATCAACGTAATCGTCCGACTGAACGAAGCCGAAATGGCGAGAAAGGCTCTCGAACAGGAATTTGACGACGTCTTGGTCGGCGTGCAGGAGTAGGTCAGGCTCTGCCTGTCGAAGTTTCTGCCACTGAGAAACGTTCGTGGAAAAGTAAACCACGGAAGTCACGGAAAGACACGGAAGAAAACAGTTTGGTTTCCGTGTGATTTCGTGCTTAAATCTTCTGGGCTATGAGGAAAATATTTCGTCAGTCAAAGCCTGACCGACGGCACATCGAGAGGAACAACTGCCCTCGTCGCAACGTAAATTGACGAGATTAACCCAATCCAGCATGCTGACTACCGGCGACGTTGGACAGGAGCGATCCTGGCACGGCGGCAGCACTGTCAAATGATTAATCGTAGCCGTCCTATCTTGAGATTGTAATCTGGGCCAGACGCAGCGAGGGGAATCAGTTATCAGTCGCGGATGGACGGAAAGGCGACGACAGAAACC